>JBFIDS010000661.1:0-2050 GCA_041603715.1 Paraconexibacter sp.
CGGCGAGCTCGTCGATGACGGCGTCCGTGGAGGCGACCGCGTCGCGGAGGTCGCGCTCGTCCCGGGCGAGCCGGTCGAGGACGTCACGGAGGAGCTTGAGCGACGGGTTGGCACGGCGCAGCACGTCGTTGAAGTCGTCGCCGCGACCGGAGACGCCGAGGCCGAGCGACGCGACGACGACGGAGAAGCGCTGACGCACCGGCGTGGTGAAGACGTTGAAGAGGTCGGTGATCGCCACGGGGACCGTCGTGCTCTCCACGGGCACGGTCGGCACCCCGTCGACCTCGGCGAGCGGGCGCGCGTCCAGCGAGCCGGGGTCGCAGTCGACGAAGCGCTCCGAGATGAGGCCCTCGGGCTTGATCGCGCAGGCCGCGTCGGCGCGGAACGGAGCGAAGCGCGAATCGGTCGTCATCTCGATCCGCGCCTTGAAGTCGTCGGTGAGCGTGACGTCGTCGACCGTCCCCGCGCGGGCCCCGGCGATCTTGAGCACCTGGCCGGGGATGATGCCCTTCGCCGTGTCGAAGATCGCGTTGATGCGGTAGTCCCCCGTCGTGGAGGGCGGGGCACCCACCTCGTCGTCCTGGGCACCGGAGTCCCGCGTGACGACGGCGAGGGCGAGCCCGGCGGCCGCGAGGACGAGCACGAGCACGCCGATCGCGCCGCGCGCGCCGTCGGAGACCGTCGCGAGGCTCATCCGCCGCCCACCGCCCGGTCGTGGTCGGGGTTGCAGAGCGACGGGTCGGGCCGGAACGGGTTGCTGCCGTCCTGCGCGGGCTCGGCCGCGCCGCCTGGGCAGCGGGCGGTGCGCCCGGTGCGGTACCCGCCCTGGATCGACACCTGGGGCAGCGCGCTGAGCAGCCCGGTCGTGACGTTCCCGGCCCCGGCGAACGCGATGCGCGCGTAGTGGCCGTTAGCGTCGTACCCGGCCGCGGCGCGGCCGCCGAGACCCTGGAAGAGGCCGATGACGATGTCGGGCGCGTACGGGCGCAGCCCCGTGAAGACCGGCTGCGCCGCGGTCAGCGCGCTCGTCGTCGAGCGCAGTGCCGGCAGCCCGGCGTCGCGCAGCGCGGGCAGGCCGTCGACCGCCGTCCTGACCGCGGGCAGGAGAGCGTTGAGGTTCTGGAGGACGGGACGCGCCTGGCGCGAGGCACCGGGCAGTGCGCGCAGGAGGTCGGCGGCGGGACGCGCGACGGGGCGCAGGTCGCGGATCGCGGGGCGGACCTCGCGCAGCGTGTCGCGGGCGAGCCGCAGCGTGCCGCGGGCACGCGTGAGGGTGCCCGGGGCGCGCTGCAGGGCGCTCTGCAGGCTCGTGCGCTCGTCGGCGAGCGCCCGCAGCGTCGCGGCCGTCGTGGAGATCCCGGAGGCGACGTCGTCGCGGCGGCTCGCGAGCGTCTTCGCGACGACCGCGCCCGTCGTCACGAGCCGGCCGACGGCGGCGGTGTCGGTCGCGAGCTCCTCCGCGAGCGCGCGCGTCTGCCCGATCGCGGGGTTGAGGTAGCGCAGCGCTCGGTTGGCGTCGGGTGCCGTCCCGTCGTAGATCGCGTCGCCGTCCTTGATGAGCTGCTTGAGCTTGTCGCGCGTCGGCTCGTCGAGGGCGTTGAGCAGCGTGTCGAGGTCGACGATCGGGCGCGTCTCCTCGAGCTCGAGCACGCCCCCGTCCGGGACCTCCTCCCCGTCCTCGGGGCCCGGCAGGAGCGACACGTAGCGGTTCGTCACGCCGGAGAGGCCCACGGTGCGGATCGTCGCGACGGTGCCGCGCCGGATCGGCTTGGCGTTGTCGTCGGTGATGTCGAGCCGGAGCTCGGCGAGGTTGTCGTCGGTGAGCCGGATGTCGCCGATCTTCCCGACAGGCTGGCCGGCGAGTAGGACGAGACCGCCCTTCACGACCTGTCCGGCGTCGACGAACTGCGCCTTGACGACGTACTTGTCCCCGCCGCCGAAGAGCAGCATCGACGCCGCCGCGACGGCGGCGACGAGCGCGGCGACGACCGCGACCGTGCGGGTCGGCACGCCCCTCACGCGGTGGGCTCCTGGATCGAGGACGCGGTCA
>JBFIDS010000662.1:0-2046 GCA_041603715.1 Paraconexibacter sp.
GAGATCTCCGGGGCGATCCCGGTGAACATCGCGCCGAGCCTCATCGTAAGCGGGGCGACGTCGACCTCGCCGCGGTTCTTCTCGATGGCGGAGGCGACGGCCTCGGCGACGTCCTCGGGCGTGCTCGTCCCGACGCCGCGGGGAAGCGTCGCGCCGGAGTCGGCGAACATCCCGGCGTCGCTGATGAACCCGGGGAAGACGACGGACACCCCGACGCCGTCGGGCGCCAGCTCGCTGCGCAGGCCCTGCCCGAAGCCGCGCAGGCCGAACTTGCCGGCGTTGTAGAGCGAGGCGTACGGCGCTCCGGCCTTCCCCGCGAGGGAGGAGATGAGGACGATGTGCCCGCGGCGCCGCGACGCGAACTCGGCGGCGTAGTGCTGTGACATGAGGATCGGGGCGCGGAGGTTGACGTCCATCGCCCGGTCGATCTCCTCCACGCTGAAGGAGCCGATGGCGCCCGAGGCGGGCAGCGCGGCGTTCGCGACGACGATGTCGACGTGACCGGCCTCCTCGATGAGCCCGGGGAGCGCGGACCGGTCGGCGAGATCGCACGCGATCGCGCGTCCGCCGAGCTCGGAGGCGAGCGGCTCGAGGACGTCGGCGCGGCGGCCCGTGAGGACGAGAGACGCCCCGCCACGATGCAGACGCCGGGCGATCGCGTGACCGATCCCCCCGGTCGCGCCGGTGAGCAGGACGGTGGCTCCCTGGAGATTCACGCGCCGAAGAGTGCCACAGTGGCGGTGAACCCGTGCAGGAAGGTCGTGTCCCCGACGGGCCCGATCTCGCCGGCCGCGAAGAAGCCCGCGACCGCCCCTCCAGCGACCGCGTCGTGGACGAGGCGGGCGTCGTGGTCGGGCGCTCCGAACATGCCGGTTCCCCGTCCGTTGCAGCTGAAGACGAGCGCCCCGGCGTAGTCCGCGGCCGGGACGCGCGCGAGGGCACCGCGGAGATCACGGTCCGCGCTGGTCGCGTCGCGGACGTGGAGCCGCACGACCTGCCCGACGCGGACGTGCGCGCCGATCGCGAGGGCACCGGTCTCCGGGTCACCCCCGAGGACGCCGCGGACGAGGAAGTCGCCGTGCTCGTAGTCGGGCTTGTTGGGATCGATGACGAGCCCGAGCAGGAGCCCGCCGGCGAGGTGCGCCCGCTCGTGGTCGGGGAGCGCGTCGACGACCTCGCGAAGACGCGGGATCGCGGGCTGTCCGGCGAGCTCGTGGATGACGTGGCCCTCCGCGGCGGTGATCGTCAGCTCCGGGCCGACCGGGGCCGCGCCCTGCGAGACGCACGGGTGCACGCGCACGCCGCGGAACGACGCGCTCACCGCGCCGCCGTCCACGACGTCGTCCCCGTGGAACAGCGCGCAGGCACCGTCGAGGGTCCGCGCGCTCGAGAGACCGCCCATCACCGGGACGTCGGGGCTCACGCGCCCGATCTCGTCGAGGACGACGTCGGAGGCGAACGAGTACGGGTCGGCGAGGATGATCGTGCCGGACGAGCCCTCGGTGTCGGGCACGGGACCGGGGTCGTCCGCGTCCGCCGAGCCGGGGAGGTGCTCGGTCCGCACGCTCGCGCCGTCCGGGAGGGACGCGGCCCACACGACGACGTGGGTCCCGCGCTCGTACTCGCGGGCCCCCGCGAGGACCCCACCGGCACCGCACCCGATGAGCGACGCGGGAGCGAGCGTCTCGTGGACGCCGGCGAGCGTGGCCTCCGGAGCGGCGAGATGCGCTCCCGCGGCGAAGACGACGGCGAGGTCGGCGCCGGCGCCGCGCAGGCCCTCGGCGGCCGAGCGGGCGGCGTCGGCGGCGCCCTCGCGCACGTCGGGATGCTCCGATGCTCCACAGCCGATCCGCATCGTCATCGCGCAGCCGACGATACTCCCCGCGTGGTTCCCGCCGTGCTCGCCATCTTCGGCCCGACGGGCGTCGGCAAGACCGCCGTCACGCTCGCCGTCGCCCGCCGCCTGCGCGCACGGGGGGAGCGTCCCGTCGCCGTCGGCGCGGACGCGCTTCAGCTCTACCGCGGGATCGGGGTGCTCACCGGCGC
>JBFIDS010000663.1:0-2039 GCA_041603715.1 Paraconexibacter sp.
CATGTCGGGGTCCTCACGGCCAGTCCGGCTGCCGGGCGGCGAGCTCGATGGCCGCCTTCACGCCCTTGGCCTTGTTGACGGACTCCTCGTACTCGTAGGCCGGCACGGCGTCGGCGACCGTCCCGCCGCCGGCCTGGATGTGCGCGCGACCGTCCTTCATGACGACCGTGCGGATGTGGATGCAGGTGTCGAGATCGCCGGTGTAGGAGAGCCAGCCGATCGCGCCCCCGTAGCCCCCGCGCTTGACGGGCTCCAGCTCGTCGATGATCTCCATCGCCCGGACCTTCGGGGCGCCCGACAGCGTGCCGGCGGGCAGGACGGAGCGCAACGCGTCCATCGCCCCGATCTCCGGGCGCAGCGTGCCGGACACGTTGGAGACGATGTGCATGACGTGCGAGTAGGTCTCGACGACCATGAAGCTGTCGACGTGGACGCTGCCGTACTCGCAGACCCGCCCGAGGTCGTTGCGCCCGAGGTCGACGAGCATGACGTGCTCGGAGCGCTCCTTCTCGTCCTCGAGGAGCCCCTCGGCGATCCGCGTGTCCTCCTCGGGGCTCGCGCCGCGGGGCCGCGTCCCGGCGATCGGGCGCGTCGAGACGCGACGGCCGCTCACGGTGAGCAGCGGCTCGGGCGAGGCCCCGGCGACCTGGAAGTCGAGGTAGTCGAGGTAGTACATGTACGGGGAGGGGTTGACGACCCGCAGGCCCCGGTAGACGCTGAACGGATCGACGTCGAGGTCGGCGCTCCAGCGCTGCGAGGGCACGACCTGGAAGGCGTCCCCCGCGTGCACGTACTCGACGATGCGCGCGACCATCGCCTCGAACTCGGATCGCTCGAGGTTCGAGTCGAACAGCGGGACATCACGCGGCGGGTGGAGGGAGCCGTCCTGCGCCCCGGGGACGGGCCCGGCGAGCAGCCGCCGGGCCTTCTCGATCGTCGCGCGCGCGTCGGCGTAGGACTCCTCGACGTCACCGAGGTCCCCGGCGTACACGTTCACGAGGATCGTGATCGTGTGCTTGAGGTGGTCGAAGACGACGAGGACATCCGAGAGCATCAGCGCCATGTCCGGCAGCCCGACGGCGTCCGGGTTGGGTTCGCCGAGCGTCGTCTCGACCGTCCGCACGAGGTCGTAGCCGAAGTAGCCGACCGCCCCGCCGGCGAACGGGGGCAGGTCGGGCAGCGGGGCCTGACGGAAACGCGCGACCTCCTCGGCGGCGAGCGCGTAGGGGTCGCCCTCGTCCCCGAGCGACCACCGCAGCACGGAGCGGGGACGGACCCCGATGAAGCTGTAGCGCCCGACCCGCTGGCCCTGCTCGGCGCTCTCGAGCAGGAAGCCCGGAGACTCCGGAGTGCGGCCGCGCAGCTTGAGGAACGCGCTGACCGGCGTCTCGCAGTCGTCGATGAACGTGTGGCGCAGGGAGACGACGTTGTAGTCCCGGGCGAGCGCGCGGACCTCCTCGAGGCTCGGCGAGACCGGGAGCCCGGCGCCCGGCGCGCTCCCGCCGGCGCCCCCGTCAGCCGGCGCGTCCACGGAGGACCTCCTGCACATCGGCGAGGCTCCGGTCGCGGCTGTGGAGGAGGACGAGCAGGTGGTAGAGGACGTCGGCGGCCTCGTTGTCGACGCGCTCGTCGGTCTCCTCCCGCGCGGCGCGGGCGACCTCCTCCGCCTCCTCCATGACCTTCTCGCCGATGAGCGGCGGATCGTCGAGCAGGGTGACCGTGTAGGAGCCCTCGGGCCGGCGTGCCTTGCGGTCGCGCAGCGTGCGCTCCAGCCCGGCGAGCTCCTCGTACGGGAGCCGCGCGAGCGTGTCGCGACCCGGGCCCGGCTCGTGGAAGCAGGTCCGCGCCCCCGTGTGGCAGGCCGGACCGGCGGGCTCCACGAGCGCGAGCACGGCGTCGCCGTCGCAGTCCGCGTGCAGCGAGACGAGGCCGAGCGTGTTGCCGCTCGTCTCGCCCTTTCTCCAGAGCTCGCCGCGCGAGCGCGACCAGAAGTGCACCTGGCGTGTCTCCAGTGTCTTATCGAGCGCAGCCCGGTTCGC
>JBFIDS010000664.1:0-2025 GCA_041603715.1 Paraconexibacter sp.
AGCGTCTTGCGCAGCATGTACAGGGAGACCGAGGCGGCGAGGGTCACGAGCACGAACAGGCCCATCGACGTGGCGCCGACGACACCGGTGACGAACGTCACGACAGCGGCGAGGGACAGTCCGCCGGAGGCGACGGTGAGCTTGTAGGCGCGCGATTCGCGCTCGCGCCGGGTGAGGTTGGACATGGGACAAGGGTAATGCTCGCGGCGGGCGGGGCCGCGCCGGGTGACCGGGCCTCCTCCCGGCCGGGACGGGGTGTTGCGGGACGACACCGTGCGCGACAGGATCCACGCGAGGGTGGGGGAGGCTCCGCCGACCCGCCTGTCCCGCACGCCGTCGAGAGGATCGACCCATGGCGACCGTCCTGCCGCCCCCCGAGGAGTACGCCGCGCTCGCGCCCCGCCCGGGGTCGCCCGTCTATCGCGCGTTCAACGACATCCGGATCGCGGGGACGGCCGGGTACGCGGTCCTCCTCCAGGTCGCCCACCCGACGGTCGGTCACGGGGTCCATCAGTACTCGGGCTTCGTCGAGGACCCGTGGGGCCGGCTGCTGCGCACGCTCGACTACGTCCACGGCACGGTCTCGGGCGGCCCGGAGATGGCGGGACGGATCGGGGCGCGGGTGCGCGGGATGCACCGCACGATCAAGGGCGAGAAGCCGGACGGCAGCCGCTACAGCGCGATGGAGCCGGAGGCGTTCGCCTGGGTGCACGCGACGCTCGCGGTCGCGGTGCTCGACGGCCACCGTCACCTCGCCCGCGAGATGACTCGCGCGCAGGCCCAGGCGTTCTGGACGCAGTGGCGCGACGTCGGCCGGCTCGTCGGTGTGCGGTACCGCGACCTCCCCGAGACGGTCGAGGAGCTCGAGGCCTACGTCGCGCGGATGGTCGCCGACGAGCTCGAGTGGACCCCGGCCGTCGACGACGTCATGGCGACGCTCGTCGCTTCGCGCCCGCCGTTCGACTTCCTCCCGCCGGTTGTGTGGCGCGCCCTCTCCTTCCCCGTGGGCTGGCACGGGCGGGTGACGACGGTCGGCCTCATGCCGCCCGTGCTGCGCGAGCGGCTGCGGCTGCCGTTCTCTGCGGGGGACGCGCGGGCCTTCCAGGTCCTGTCCGCGCTCTCGCGCGCGGCCGGTCCCCTCGTCCGCGGGCCGTTGCGCGACTTCGGCCCGTACTACGTGCGCGCGCGCCGGGGCCCGCTCGAGCGCGGTGACGTCGCGTCGGTCGACCACCCGCCGGTGCGCCGGCGGGAGCCGGCGGCGAACGTGTGAGGGACGGGTGCGGTGCGGCGGGCGCGTTCGCGTTGCGCCGAGTGGCCGACGGCGTCCGTTTGACCCCGGCATGGGCGGTCGCGCGGACGTCGTCCTGGCGGGTGGTGCGACGGCGTCCGTTCGACCCCGGCATGGGCGGTCGCGCGGACGTCGTCCTGGCGGGTGGTGCGACGGCGTCCGTTCGACCCCGGCATGGGCGGTCGCACGGACGTCGTCCTGGCGGGTGGTGCGACGGCGTCCGCCGCGGCGGCTGATGCCCACGCGGCACGTGGGACGGAACTGTCCCGCCGAACGTGACCTGGGCGCCGGCGGCAGGCGAGGGTGCGACGCCCGCCGTGCCGCGGTCAGCGGGTTGCGGCGACGATCTCCAGTGCGGCGAGGAGGTCGGCCGTGCGCCTGTCGTGCAGCCCGCCGAGCGCCTCGTCGATCGCCCGCATCCGCTTCGCGACCGTGTTCTCGTGTACGCCGAGCCGGCGCGCAGCGCGCCGCGGGCTCCCCTGCTCCTCGAGGACGACGTGGAGCGTCTCGGACAGCCGCACCGCGGTCTCGTTCTCGCCGGCAAGCGGACCGAGCGTGCGCTGGGCGAACCGCCGCGCGCGCTCCGTATCTCCGGTGAGCAGAGCCGCGAGCGCGACGTCCTCGTAGCGCACGACCCGATCGTCGTCGCCGCCCGCGTCGCCGCCCGCGTCGCCGCCCGCGTCGCCGCCCGCGTCGCCGCCCGCGTCGCCGCCCGCGTCGCCGCCCGCGTCGCCGCC
>JBFIDS010000665.1:0-2019 GCA_041603715.1 Paraconexibacter sp.
CAGGCCGACCGGACGTTCGGCGACCTGTCGGGTGGCCAGCGCCAGCGCGTGCTCGTCGCCCGCGCACTCGTCCAGGACGCGCCCGTCGTTCTGCTCGACGAGCCGTTCACCGGGCTGGACGCGACGAGCGCCGAGCGCCTCGAGGGCCTGCTCGAGCGGCTCGCGGGCGAGGGGCGCGCGCTCCTCATCGCCACGCACGACGTCGAGCAGGCACGCCGGTGGGACCGGGTCCTCTGTCTCAACCGCACGCAGATCGCGCTCGGCGACGCGTCCGTCCTCACACGCGAGGTGCTCGAGGCGACCTACGGCGGGGACATCGTCGACCTCGACTGCGAGGTTCACGGCCACCATCCGACGGTGCTCCCGCCGCACCACCACGACCACGCCCACTGACGTGCTCGCGACGCTCGGCTGGCTCGTCGATCCGTTCCGCGAGCCCTTCATGCTCCGTGCACTCGCCGAGGTGCTGCTCCTCGCGATCGCCGGCGGGGCGATCGGCTGCTGGCTCGTCCTCTACAACCTCTCGTACTCGGCCGAGTCGCTTGCGCACGCCGTCCTGCCGGGCCTCGTCGTCGCCGCGCTGCTGGGGATCCCGCTGCTCGTCGGCGGCGCCGCCGGCCTCCTCGTCGGGGCGCTCGCCATCGCGGCCGCCGCACGGGTGCCCGAGGTCGGTCGCGACACCGCGGTCGCGGTCGTCGTCACGACTCTCTTCGGGCTCGGCGTCCTCCTCGCGCTGTCGCCCGATGCCCCGCCGCGCCTGCAGGACATCCTCTTCGGTGACGTGCTCGCGGTGAGCGACGGCGATCTCGCCCTCGCTGCCGGGCTCGCGGTGACGGCGCTCGTCGCGCTCACCGCGCTCCACCCGCGGCTGCTCGCGGTGGGCTTCGACCGTGGGGCCGCCGGTCCGCTGGGCGTGCGCCCGGGGCTCGTCGACGCGGCCCTGCTCGTCCTGCTCGCGATCGTCCTCCTCGTCGCGGTCCGCGGCCTCGGGAACCTCCTCGTCGTGAGCGTGCTCATCGCGCCGGCGGTCGCCGCCCGCGCCTCGACGCGGCGGATGGCGCCGATGATGGCGACGTCGGTCGCGGTCGCGATGTCGGGCGCGATGGGGGGACTGCTCCTCAGCTACCACGCGGAGACGGCGGCGGGGGCCTCGATCGCGGCCTGCCTCGTCGGGCTCTCGCTCCTCGTCGCGGCGGGCGCGACGCTCGTGCGCTCGCGCACCCGGCCCGCCTCCGCCGGCTGAGCCCGGGCCCGCTCGCGGCCTGAGCTACGTTGCACGCGTGGCCCACGACCACGACCACGCCGGTCACGACCATCACGGCCACTCCCACGTCGTCGACCGCGACGCCGACCGGCGGCTCCTCGCCGCCGCGCTCGCGGTCATCCTCGGGTTCGCGGTCGTCGAGGTCGTCGGCGGGATCATCGCCGGGTCGGTCGCGCTGCTCTCGGACGCTGCCCACATGGTCACCGACGCGGGCGCGCTCGCGGTTGCCCTCGTCGCCGCGCAGCTCGCCTCGCGTCCGGCGAGGGGGCGCTACACGTTCGGCCTCGGACGTAGCGAGATCCTCTCGGCGCAGCTCAACGGCGTGGCGATGCTCGTCCTCGCGGTCCTGCTCGCCAACGAGTCGGTGCGCCGCGTCGTCGACCCGCCCGACGTCGACGGCGCGATCGTGCTCGGCGTCGGCGTCGTCGGCGCCGGGATCAACGGTCTCGCCGCGTGGCTCCTCGCCCGCGCGTCACGGGCGTCACTCAACGTCCGCGGGGCGGCCCTCCACAACCTCATGGACCTCTGGGCATCGGTCGGGGCGGCGATCGCGGGCGCCCTCGTCCTCGCGTTCGAGTGGGACGTCGCCGACGGCCTCGCGGCGCTCACCGTCTGCGGTCTCATGCTGTGGGGCGGCTGGGGCCTGCTCCGCGACGCGAACCGCGTCCTCCTCGAGGGGGCGCCGGCGGGTGTCGACCCGGACGCGATCGGGCGGGCGCTCGCGGCCCAGCCGGGCGTCCGGGAGGTCCACGACC
>JBFIDS010000666.1:0-2012 GCA_041603715.1 Paraconexibacter sp.
CCGCGCTCGGGCGTCGTCGACGCGCTCTCCACCATGGTCACCGGCGGGACCCAGGTGAAGGTCCTCGCCTGGTACGACAACGAGTGGGGCTACGCGAACCGGATGGTCGAGCTCGCCGCCGCGGTCGCCGCCCGCCTCCCCCGGGGCTGACGTGATGGCGGACGCGGCCACCGACGCGGGCGGGGCGCGGTCCGCGGACCTGCGCAACTACGTCCTCGTCACGGGCGCGTACTGGGCCGACACGATCGCCGACGGCGCGATCCGCCTGCTCGTCCTCTTCTTCTTCTACGAGAAGGGCTACAGCCCGATCGAGGTCGCGTCGCTCTTCCTCTTCTACGAGATCTTCGGCGTGGTGACGAACCTCGTCGGGGGCTGGCTCGCTGCGCGCCTGGGCCTGCGCTTCACGCTCCTCGGCGGCCTCGGGACGCAGATCGTCGCGCTCACGCTCCTCGCCGTCGCGCCCGAGTCGTGGCTGATCGTCCCGTACGTGATGGTCGCCCAGGCGCTGAGCGGCATCGCGAAGGACCTCACGAAGATGAGCTCGAAGAGCGCGATCAAGCTCGTCGTGCCCGCGGGCGCCGACGGCCAGCTCTACCGCTGGGTCGCGATCCTCACCGGCTCGAAGAACGCGCTCAAGGGCGTCGGGTTCTTCCTCGGCGGGCTCCTCCTCACGACGGTCGGCTTCCGGGCGGCGCTCGTCGTCCTCATCGGGCTCGTCCTCACCGCGCTCCTCGTCGTCCTCGCGCTCATGCGGGGCGACCTGGGGCACCCGAACCCGTCGGCGAAGTTCCGCGGGATGTTCTCCAACAACCCGGCGGTCAACCGGCTCGCGGCCGCGCGCATCTTCCTCTTCGCCTCGCGCGACGTCTGGTTCGTCGTCGGCGTGCCGGTCTTCCTGCGCTCCGAGCTGGGCTGGAGCTTCTGGCAGGTCGGGACGTTCCTCGCCGTGTGGGTCATCGGGTACGGGCTCGTGCAGGCCTCGGCGCCCCGCTACGTGCGCGACCCCGACGGCCGGACGGCGACGTGGCTCGCGTTCCTGCTCGCCGCGTTCCCCGCCGGCATCGCCGGGGCACTCACGGCGGGGGTCGAGCCCGGCGTGGTGCTCGTCGCGGGGCTCATCGTCTTCGGCGTCGTGTTCGCGATGAACTCCGCCGTCCACAGCTACCTCATCCTCGCCTACGCCGACGGCGACAAGGTCGCGATGAACGTCGGCTTCTACTACATGGCCAATGCGGGCGGGCGGCTCGCCGGGACCGTCCTGTCGGGCGTCATGTACCAGTGGCAGGGGCTCGAGGCGTGCCTCTGGGTCTCCGCGGCCTTCGTCCTCGCGGCGGGTGCGCTGTCCCTCTCCCTGCCGACGCGCGGCGGAGACCCGCGCCGCTGGCGGGAGGGGGCCCTCGGGTCACCTTGGGCGGACAGGTTGCGGCGAACGTCACCCCGGGTCGGGTGAGCGGCCTGCACCACCGCGCGGGGATCCACCTCGCGCGCTCGAGTTGCGGGTGCTGTTCGAGGAGGTCCTCAACCGCGCCCCGGACTACCGGCTCGTCCCGTCGACCAGGTGGTCCCCGGCGCGGCGGGCGCCCCACGGCTGTGGAAGACTGGCCGCCCGTGCCCGACCCCTTGCGTTTCGACCCCATCGAGGAGGCTGCGCGGCAGTGGCGCACGCACTGGGGCGCCCCGACCGCGCCGCCGATGTCGGCGGTCACGTCGATCATGCGCGCCCATCAGATCGTGCTCGCGCGGCTCAACGAGGCCCTCGATCCGTTCGCGCTGTCGTTCCCCCGCTACGAGGCGCTCATGCTCCTCTTCTACAGCCGCGCCGGGGCGCTGCCGCTGGGGAAGATGGGCGACCGGCTCCAGGTCCACCCGACGAGCGTCACGTCGCTCATCGACGGCCTGGAGAAGCTCGGCTACGTCGAGCGCACGCCGCATCCCACGGACCGGCGCACGACGCTCGCGCAGATCACGGAGCGCGGCCGCGAGGTCGCGCGCGACGCCCCGGAGGCCCTCAA
>JBFIDS010000667.1:0-2003 GCA_041603715.1 Paraconexibacter sp.
CCCCCCCGACCGGCCTACGCGCCCCGGTAGGGCGAGAAGTCCGGCGCGCGCTTCTCGTTGAACGCGGCGACGCCCTCCTTGGCCTCCGGCGTGGAGGTGAAGAGGCCGAGGCTCGAGAACGCCATCTGGCTGACCCCGGCGAAGTGCTCGGTGTCGACGTTCATCGACTGCTTGAGCACCTTGAGCGCGGTCGGGCTGAGGTTGAGCATCTCGTCGGCCCACTGGCGGACCTCGGCCTTGAGGTCGGCGAGCGGGACGACCTTGTTGACGAGACCCCAGTTGTAGGCCTCCTGCGCCGTGTACTGGCGGCAGAGGAACCAGATCTCGCGCATCCGCTTCTCGCCGATCACGCGGGCCATGTAGCCCGTGCCGAAGCCGGCGTCGAACGACCCGACCTTCGGACCGACCTGCCCGAACTTCGCGCTGTCGGCGGCGATCGTGAGGTCGCACAGGACGTGGAGGACGTGGCCGCCGCCGATCGCGTACCCGTTGACCGCCGCGATGACGGGCTTGGGGATGTCGCGGATGACACGATGCAGCGAGTCGACCTCGAACAGCCCCGTCTCGGACGGGCCGTAGTCGCCGGTCTCGGCGCGCTGCTTCTGGTCGCCCCCGGTCGAGAACGCGCGGTCCCCGGCCCCGGTGAGGCACACGACGCCGACCTCGCTGCTCGCCCACGCCGCCTTGAAGCACGCGATCAGCTCGTCGACCGTCCGGGCCCGGAAGGAGTTGAAGCGCTCCGGGCGGTTGACGGTGATCGTCGCGAGGCCGTTGTCGACCTCGTAGGTGATGTCGGTGAGCTCGTCGATGTTCATGTGTTCGTCTCCTGTCATGAGGTGGGGGTCAGGCCATCGTGAGCCCGCCGCTCACGGACAGCGTCTGACCGGTGATGTAGCCGGCGTCCTCACCGGCGAAGAAGCGGACGGCGGCGGCGATCTCGTGGGGCTGCCCGAGGCGCTTCATCGGGACGGCACCCGTCATGCCCGCGATGACCTTCTCCGCGTCGGGCGCGGACTCGACGATGCCCTTGAGCATCGGGGTGTCCGTCGGACCGGGGCAGACGACGTTGACGGTGACGCCCTTGCGGGCGGACTCGCGCGCGACCGTCTTCGAGAAGGCGATGACCCCGCCCTTGGCGCCGGCGTACACGGCCTCCATCGAGGAGCCGACGCGGCCGGCGTCGGAGCCGATGTTCACGATGCGGCCGTACCCGCGCTCGATCATCCCGGGCAGGAGCGCCGCGGTCGTCCGCAGGACGCCCTTGTAGTTGATCTCGATGACCTTGTCCCAGAAGTCCTCGGTCGTCTTGACGAACGGCATGAGGTCGTCCCAGCCGGCGACGTTGACGAGGATGTCGATCGGACCGAGCGCCTCCTCCGCAGCCGCGACGCCCGCGGTGACGCTCGCGCTGTCGGAGACGTCGACGGCGACGCCGATCGCCCTCCCGCCGCCGGCGGCGATCTCGTCGGCCGCCGCGTTCGCCTGATCGGCGAGGAGGTCGGCGATGGCGACGGCGTGGCCGTCGGCGACGAGCGCGTCGACGACCGCCCGTCCGATCCCGCGGGCGCCGCCCGTGACGAAGGCGGCGCGCTGTGTCGTGTCGTCCATGATCGCCACGCTACCACGTCTCCTTAACGATCGTTAGGGCGAATCGTGTACGGTCTCTGCATGGACCTCTCTCCCACCGACGAGCAGCAGTTCCTCCGCGAGGCGGTCCGGGGGTCCGTCGAGCGCGACATGCCCCTCGCCCGCGTCCGCTCAGACGTCCTCGAGGACGAGGTCGACCACCGCCCCGCCCACGAGCACTCCGTCGCGCAGGGGTGGACCGGCATCGGGATCCCGGAGGACCTCGGCGGCCAGGGTGGCGGCCTTCTGGAGCTCGCGATCCTCGCCGAGGAGCTCGGGCGCGGCGCCGTCCCGGCGGATGGCCTCTACGCGACGCTCCTCACCGCACTCGTCGCAGCGCGCGGGGCCGACGATGCCGCCGGCGAGCTCGTCGCGCG
>JBFIDS010000668.1:0-2002 GCA_041603715.1 Paraconexibacter sp.
CGCGCGCGCGGCCCAGCCCGCTGCCGCGGACGCCGCCCCACGGGATCTGCGGCGCGCTGCGCGTGACGATGTGGTCGTTCATCCACACCATCCCGACCCGCAGCTCCCGGGCGATGCGCGCGCCCTTGTAGCGGTCGGAGGTCCACACGGACGCGCCGAGGCCGAGGTCGCAGTCGTTGGCACCCGCGATCGCCTCCTCCTCGGTGGCGACGACGGTGACGGTGAGAACCGGCCCCGGCGCCTCCTCCCGCCAGATCCGCATGGACGGCGTGACGTCCGTGAGGACGACCGGGGCGACGAACGCACCGCTGAGCCCGGCGGGCTCCACGGGGCCGCCGGTGTGGAGGCGCGCCCCGGCGGCGACCGCGTCGTCGACGAGCTCGCGCACCCTCTCGGCGCGTTCACGGCCGACGAGCGGACCGATCTGCGTCGCGGGATCCCGGGGGTCACCGACGGTGAGGGCGCTCGTCGCGGTGAGCACCGTCCGCAGGAAGCGCTCGGAGACCTCCTGCAGGACGAAGGCGCGCTCGATCCCGCCGCCGGTCTGTCCGGCGTTGGCGAACGCCCCCCAGACCGCGCCGTGGGCGGCGCGGTCGACGTTCGCGTCGGCGCAGACGATCGCCGCGTCCTTGCCCCCGAGCTCGAGGACGCTGCGCTTCAGGCCGCGGGCGCACGCCTCGCTCACGTCCCGCCCGGCGGCGAGCGATCCGGTGAAGCGGACCTGGGCGACCGGTGCCTCGACGAGGGCGTTGCCCACGTCGGCGTGACCGTGTACGACACGCAGGAGACCCTCGGGGAGACCGGCCCGGGCGAACACCCCCCCGATGCGCTCGCCGGTGAGGCACGCGTGCGGCGACGGCTTGAGGATGACGCCGTTGCCGGCCATGAGGGCGACCGCGACGTCGCCGAGCGGCGTCGCGAACGGCTCCGTGGCGGGGCCGATCACGCCGACGACCCCGAGCGGCTCGTAGGCCCAGCGGGCGCGCGTGAACGGCCGGAGAACCCGGCTGAGCGGGGCCTTCTCGCCCGCGAGGACGCCCGGGCCGGTCTCGGCGAGCCACTGGAGCGTCTCGACGGCCGGGAGCAGCTCCATCAGCTCGACCTCGGCGCGCGGGCGGCCCTGCTCGCGGCAGATGAGGTCGGCGAGCTCCGCAGCCTCGTCGATGATCGCCTGGGCCGCGCGCTCCATGTACCGGGCGCGGTCACGAAGACGGAGCTGCGCCCACAGCGGCTGGACCGCCGCGGCCCCGCGGACGATCCCGGCGATCTCGCCGGACGGGGTCATCGCCACGGAGCCGAGCGACTCACCCGTCGCGGGGCTCAGCGCCTCGAGGCGTCGCGTATCGGGCCCGGCGGCGGTCGGCTCTGCCATCGCGGCGATTCTCGCAGGCGGGGGCGGACGGTCGCCCTACGCGGCGGCGGCGTGGGCCGCGAGCGCGGCACCGACGATCGCGCCGGCCCCCGGCGCCACCCGCTCATCGGCGAGAACGGTGTCCACGCGACCCGTCCCTCGGGCCGCCGTCCCGAACGCGACGAGCGTCTCCCGGCCGTCGACCCAGACGGTCGCGCAGAGCGCCGTGCCGGTCCGCGGATCGAAACGCAGCGCCCGCGCGATCTCGAGGTCGTCGGCCTCGAGCCCGAGCCGCTGGGAGAGCTCGGCCACGCCGATCCGATCGGCCGCATGCGGCAGACGGAGGCGGATCCGGGTCCCGTCGGGGAGGGCGGTGGTGTCGTCGAGGAGGTGCATCGTGCTCAAGTGGTTACGAACGGAGGTTCGCCGGCGGATGCGTCATTCCCGTTTCCGACGCGTGAATCACCCCCGTTGTGTGAGGCACCTCACACGGGCGAACGCACGTTCGTCGTCACGAACGTCCCCGGGACGCCGGAGTTGCGGCCGGGGTCGTGCCCTCAGGACCGGGCGCCGCCGGCGAACCCGAGGCGCCTGGCGAGCGCGCGGCGCCGTCGCAGGCGGGCGGCGTCCTCCCGGAAGTGCCAGCCGGCC
>JBFIDS010000669.1:0-1992 GCA_041603715.1 Paraconexibacter sp.
CAGAGCATGCCGTCCCGCTCGTCGATCTCGTGGACGGCGACACGGTCCCCTCCCCCGACCTGCTCGCCGGTCACGAGGTCGAAGCGCCGCTGGTGCAGCGGGCAGGTCACGCAGGAGGCGGTGACGATGCCGTCGCCGAGGGGCCCGCCGCGGTGCGGGCAGGCCGCGTCCGTCGCGGCCCAGCCGCCGGGGATGCGGAACACCGCGATGCGGCGCGCCCGCGCGCCGGGGACGACGACGGTCGTGCTGCGTCCCTCCAGGAGCGGGACGTCCGCCGCCCGTCCGATCTGCGTCCAGCCGGTCATCGCGTCTCCTCGGTGGTGAGGCCGGCGGCCGCGACCGCGACGAGGTCGAGTCCCTCGGGGTCGGAGTCCAGCTCGGCGAACTGCTTCGGGTGGATGGGCTCGCGGCGCTCGCGCCACGGGTCCGGGTCACAGGCGGCCTTGGCGATCCCGAAGCGCTCGAGCAACGCGGCCTGCTGGTCGGGGTCCATGACGACCTCCTGGACGGACTCGAGCCCGAGCCGCTCCTGGAAGCCGTAGGTGCGCTCGAGGTGCTCGCCGTTCTCGCGGTAGAACTGCAGGTAGACGAGGGCCATTCGCTTCGCCTCCTCCTCGGAGTCGACGGTGCAGAGGAGGTCTCCCTTGCGCACGCTCGCGCCCGCCGCGCCCCCGACGTAGATCTCCCAGCGGGTCCCCTCGGGGGCCTCCACCGCGACGAGGCCGATGTCCTTCACGTAGGCCTCGGCGCAGTTGCGCGGGCAGCCGGTGACCGCCGCCTTCACCTTGTGCGGCGTGTGGAGGCCCTCCATCGCGCCCTCGAGGTCGATCCCGACGGTGATCGCGTCCCCGAGCCCGAAGCGGCAGAACTGGGTGCCGACGCAGGTCTTCACCGTCCGCACCGCCTTCGCGTAGGCGTAGCCGGACGGCATGCCGAGGTCCTCCCAGATCGCCGGGAGCTGCTCCTTGCGCGCGCCGAGGAGGTCGATCCTCTGGCCGCCCGTGATCTTGATCATCGGCAGCTCGTACTTGTCGGCGACGTCGGCGAAGCGCCGCAGCTCGTCGCTCGTCACGACGCCGCCGCGGATCCGCGGGATCACGCTGAACGTCCCGTCGTTCTGGATGTTCGCGTGGACGCGGTCGTTGATGAACCGCGCGTGGCGCTCCTCGCGGAAGCGGCCCTTCTGGATCTCGCTGACGAGGTAGGCGAGCCCCGGCTTGCAGGCCCCGCAGTCGTGCCCGGCCCCGCACGCCGCACCGAGGTCGCCGACGGACTCGATGCCGTCCTCGCGCACGAGCGCGGCGAGCTCGCCGCGCGTCTGCTTGCGGCAGGGGCAGAGGTAGGCGGGCTCCTCGGCGGCCCCGGCGCGCTCGATCTGCAGCAGCTCGGTGACGACCGGCTTGCACGAGCCGCAGCCCGCACCGGCCCGGGTCACCGACACCACCTCCTGCGTCGAGCCGAGACCGCGCTCGCGGATCGCCTCGACGATCTCGCCCTTGCAGACGCCGTTGCAGTTGCAGACCTGCGCGCCGTCGGGCAGCTCCGCGGCGGTCGCCTGGGAGGCCTCGGCGAGCAGCGCGAGCGGGTCCTCGGTGACGCGGCGCGTCCTCACCGCGTCGCTGAGGAGCTCCGCGCCACGTGCGTCCCCGAGGAGGACCGCGCCGAGGATCACGCCGTCCGGATCGGTGACGAGCTTGCGGTACGTCCCCGCCGCCGCGTCGCTCGTGACGACCGCACACGGCCCCTCCGCAGCGCCCGCCGTGACGAGGTCGACGCCCATCACCTTCAGCTTCGCCGTCGGGATCGACCCCTCGTAGACCGCGCCGCCGGCCGGGTCGACGAGCGTGCGCGCGGCGACCTGAGCCTGGTCGTGGATCGGCGCGACGATCCCGTGGACGACGCCCCGGTGCTCCGCGCACTCCCCGACCGCGAGGACGTTCGGGTGCGAGGTCACGAGCCGGTCGTCGACGACGATCCCCCGGGCGACCTCGA
>JBFIDS010000670.1:0-1986 GCA_041603715.1 Paraconexibacter sp.
GTCTCGTCCGGACGTGCGTCGAACGCGTAGAGGCTCGTCTGACCGACGACGAAGATGCCCCGCCCGGTCGAGACGACCGGGTTGAACGCGCCGCGGCCGAAGCGCCAGATCCGCCGGCCCGAGCGTGCGGTCACCGCGACGGTCTGCTTCTCGAGCGTCGAGTAGAAGGCGAGGTCCCCGAGGAGGACGACCCCTCCGGAGATCCGCCCGCCCGCGGGCTTGGACCAGCGCACGCGACCGCTGCGAGCGTCGAGCGCGTAGAGGTTGCGGTCGTAGGACCCGATGTAGACCGTCGGCCCCAGCCCGCGGACGTCCGCGACCGCCGGGGTCGAGTAGACGAAGCCGCCGGTCTCCTTGCGCCAGGCGAGCCGCCCGTCGCTCGTCGAGAACGAGTACACGCCGCCGTCGGTGTTGCCGAGGTACATCCGCCCGAACGCGATCGCGGGCGTCGAGTAGAAGTTCCCCGACCGGCCGAGGCTGCCCCCGGAGGTGCCCGTGCGCCAGACGAGCTTGCCGTCCCGCACGCGGATGGCCTGCACGTTCCCGGCGTAGTCGCCGAAGAAGAGCTTGCCCTCGGACATCGACAGCGCGCTCTTCACGGCGCCCTTCGCCTTGTAGCGCCAGCGCACGAAGCCGTCGCGGGCCCGCAGCGCGTAGACCGTCCCATCCTCGGTGCCGAAGTACACGGTCCCGCGGTGAACGAGCGGCGAGGACTCCGAGCGGCTCGGGAGCTTGCGTGACCAGCGGGTCCGCCCGTCCTTGGCGTCGAGGGCCATGACCCGTCCCTCCTTGATGCCCTTCCCGCGCTCGAGGACGGTCGCGAAGATCGTCGCGTAGGCGTAGGCCGGCGCGCTCGCCGCGAGGTAGCCGAGCTTCTTCTTCCAGCGCACCTTGCCGGTCTTGCGCACGAGCGCGTAGAGCGCGGCGTTGTTCTTGAGGAGGTAGAGCGAACGCGACCCCAGGACGGGGGTGAACTCGAGGAGGATCTTCCCCCCGAGCTTCCAGCTGCGCTTGAACGGCGGGCGCAGCGGCGTGGCGAGCGGCAGATGCGACGTCCGGGTCTTCGTGAGGCCGTAGTGGGGCCACGAGTAGGCCTCACCCCGGTCGTCGTCGCCCTGGTCGTCGCTCACCGCCTCCGCCTCCGGGGGCGCCTCCGTCGTCTCCGTGCGGAACTCGACATCCGGGTTGGAGACGTCGCCCTGCTCGGACCCGAGGAGGGCGAAGGTGCCGCCGGCGAGGGCGAGCAGCATGAGGAGGCCGACGGCGAGGAGGGCAAGTCGCCGGCGGTGCCGGGGGCTCGAGGGCACCACCACACGGTACGCGAGAGACTTGCCGGGTGCGCCCGGTCACAGAACTCCTGCCCGCCCTGCGCGCCGTCCCTGGCGCGGCGCCGGTCCTCGACGCCCTCGCGCCCGTGCCCGGCGCGTGGGTGGTCGGCGGTGCGATCCGTGACGTCCTCCTCGGGCACGCGCCCACCGAGCTGGACATCGTGGTCGAGGCCGATCTCGACGCGGCGGTGGCGGCGCTCGGCGGGGAAGCGGTCGCCCACGACCGGTTCGGCACCGCGGCGGTCGCGGCCCGCCCCGGTCGGCTCGCGGTCGACCTCGTGCGGGCCCGCGCCGAGCACTACCCCGTCCCGGGCGCGCTACCGGAGGTCCGGCCGGGGACGCTCGACGAGGACCTCGCCCGCCGGGACGTCACGATCAACGCCGTCGCGATGCGGGTGGGCGGAGGACCCCCGCAGCTGCGGGGCGTCGACGGCTGGGAGGACGACCTCGCGGCCCGCCGCCTGCGGGTCCTCCACCGGGCAAGCTTCATCGAGGACCCCACCCGCCTGTGGCGCCTCGCACGCTACGCCGTGCGGCTCGGCCTCGAGGTCGAGCCGGTCACGCGGTCGCTCGCGGCGCAGGCCGGCGCGGAGGTCCTCGCGACGGTGAGCGGGACGCGGCTCGGCAACGAGCTGCGGATCGCGCTGCGGGAGCCCGA
>JBFIDS010000671.1:0-1975 GCA_041603715.1 Paraconexibacter sp.
GCGCCTCGCCACCCGCGAGGCGCGCGACGTGGACCCGGCGGAGCTCACGGCGCGAGCGCTGCTCGCCCGCTCTGCGGCCCTCGGGGACCCGTCGGCGGCGGGGGACGGCCTTGCGATCGACGCGGGCGGCCTCGTCCCCGACGTCACCGACATCAACAGCTGGACGCAGCGGGTGCACGAGGTCGACCCGCTCGAGCTCCTCGAGGTCCAGCTCTGCAACGTCACCGCGCCGTTCGTCCTCGTGAGCCGCCTGCGCCCGGCGCTCGCCGCGGCCGCTGCGGCCCGCCGGCGCGCCTACGTCGTCAACGTCTCCGCGATGGAGGGCGTGTTCGCCCGGGGGTACAAGGGCCCCGGGCATCCGCACACGAACATGGCGAAGGCGGCGCTCAACATGCTCACGCGGACGAGCGCGAAGGACCTCTTCTCCGAGGGTGTCCTCATGACGAGCGTCGACACCGGGTGGATCACCGACGAGCGCCCTCACACGACGAAGGAGCGGCTCGCCCGGGACGGCTTCCACGCGCCGCTCGACCTCGCCGACGGCGCGGCGCGCGTCTACGACCCGATCGTCCGCGGTGAGGCCGGCGAGGACCTCCACGGCGTGTTCCTCAAGGACTACGCCGTGTCGGACTGGTAGAAGGCGGTCAGTCGTCCTCGCGTGCAGGCGGCGCCTCGGCGGTCTCCGCGGCGCGGAGCTCCTCGATGGGCGTCTCGGACTCCCCGGCGACCGCGGCACGGGCGGCCCGTCGCCGGCTGCCCATGAAGGGGAGGCGACCGAGGTCGCCCCGCAGCCCCTGCATCTCCTCCATCATCATCGCGAGCCGCGGCTCGAGGCCCGCGAGCGACGGGGCGACGGGCTCCAGTGCGGTGGAGAGCGGCTCGAGCCGGGTGTTGATCCCGACGACGTCGGCGTGCATGCCCTCGACCTCGACGTTGAGCTGGCGGACCGTCGCGACGAGCTCCCGGATGAGCGGCGGCAGCTCCTCCACCGCCTCCCGCATCGCCTGGACGCCGTCCGCCATGCGCTTGACGTCCTTGGCCATCTTCGGGAGGACGCCGACGGCGCGCGCGAGGCGCTCGACGTCGGAGGCGATCCTCAGGGGGTTGAGCGATGGGCCTGCCATGACGGGTTCCTACCACCTTTCGGCCCGACGGCGGGGTGCCCCGAGGGCGCCGGGCGGGGGCGGGGACATCGCTGCTACGATCCCGCGTCGCATGCCTACGACCAGCCAGCTCGTCCGCAAGGGGCGCACGCCAAAGAGCAAGAAGCTCTCCACCCCGGGCCTCAAGTCCGGGAAGGGACGCAAGAAGAAGGTCGCCGCTCCCCAGCGGCGCGGCGTCTGCACCCGTGTGTACACGACCACCCCGAAGAAGCCGAACTCCGCGCTGCGCAAGGTCGCGCGTGTCCGCATCAGCGGCGGCATCGAGGTGACGGCGTACATTCCCGGCGAGGGGCACAACCTTCAGGAGCACTCCGTCGTGCTCGTCCGCGGTGGTCGCGTCAAGGACCTTCCGGGTGTGCGCTACAAGGTCGTCCGTGGGACCCTCGACGCCGCCGGCGTCAGCGATCGCAAGAAGGCGCGGTCGCAGTACGGGGTCAAGAAGAGCAAGTAGGTAGAGATGCCCCGCCGCGCCGCAGCGCAGATCCGGCCGATCGAGCCGGACGCCGTCCACCGCTCCCGCCTCGTTCAGCAGGTCGTGAACAAGGTCATGCTCGACGGCAAGAAGAGCACCGCCGAGCACATCGTCTACGACGCGCTCGCGATCGTCGCCGAGAAGACCGGCAAGGACCCGGTTGAGGCGCTCGAGGCGTCGCTCAAGGCCCTCACGCCGAACCTCGAGGTCCGCTCCCGCCGTGTCGGTGGTGCGACCTACCAGGTGCCCGTCGAGGTCCCGCCGCGCCGGGCCCGCACGCTCGCCGTCCGCTGGCTCGTCGAGTTCGCGCGCCAGCGTCGCGAGAAGACGATGGCCCAGC
>JBFIDS010000672.1:0-1967 GCA_041603715.1 Paraconexibacter sp.
GAGGCCCTCGCCCGCGTGGAGGGCGAGCTCGCCTCCGCGACCGCTGCCGCCGGCGACGACGGCGTCGAGGAGCTCGACCGCGCCGCGCGCGAGGCCGAGGTCGCGCACGAGCACGCGGTCGCCCTGGCCGCGGGATGCGAGACGGCGGAGCGCACGGTCGCGGATCTCGACGAGCAGCGCGAGCAGCTCGCCGAGGCGCTCCGCGCGGCCGAGATCGAGCACGGGACCGTCACGGCCCAGATCGAGAGCCGGGCGCACGCCCTCACCGACGACGAGAGCACCGTCGCCGCGGCCCGGGCGGGTGCGACGACGATCGCCGAGCGGGTGACGCAGCTCACCGCGGGCGCCGAGGCCGCCGATGCGGCCGCCGACGCTCTCGCGGACGCGGAGCGTGCCCGGGAGGAGCGCGAGCGTGCGCGCGCGGTCGCGACCGACGCCGCCGCGGCCGCGGGCTTCGACGACGTGAACGACCTCCACGCCGCGGTCCGCGACGAGGCGGCGTGCGCGCAGCTCGAAGCCGCGCTCGAGTCCTGGGGGACGGCGCTCGCCGAGCGCCGGGCGACCGCGACGCGTCCCGACCTGGTCGAGGCGGCCGCCCTGCCCCGTCCCGACCTCGAGGCCCTCGCCGCGGCGCTGCGCACCGCCAAGCCCGCGGAGGGCGCCGCACAGGACGCCCGCAGCGCCGCACAGCGTCGCCACGTCGAGCTGCGGCGTCTCGGGGAGCGGCTCCGGACCGCCGTCGAGGCCTGCGGTCCGCTCCTGGAGCGTCGTACGCTCGTCGCCGAGCTCGCCGATCTCGCCGCCGGGCGCTCGGCGAGCAACCGCCTGCGGATGAGCCTCAGCGCCTACGTGCTCGCCGCCCGCCTCGAGGAGGTGGCGGCGGCCGCGAGCGTGCGCCTCGCGGCGATGACCGACGGGCGCTACACGCTCGAGCACACCGACGCCGGGGCGACGGGTCGCTCCCGTGGAGGGCTCGATCTCGAGGTCGTGGACACCTGGGCGAGCGGGCGCCGGCCGACGAGCAGCCTGTCGGGCGGCGAGACCTTCATGGCGAGCCTCGCGCTCGCGCTCGGCCTCGCCGACACGGTCACGGCGCGCTCGGGGGGCATGCGCCTCGACACGCTCTTCGTCGACGAGGGGTTCGGAAGCCTCGACGACGAGGGCACGCTCGACGCGGTGATGGACTCGCTCGATGCGCTGCGCGAGGGAGGTCGCATGGTCGGGCTCGTCTCGCACGTCGCCGAGCTGCGCCAGCGGATCCCCGCCCAGGTCCGTGTCGTCCGCGGCCGCGACGGCTCCACCGTCGCCCCGGTGCGCGTCACCGTCGGCTGACCCGGAGCCTCACCACACGTACCCGCCGAGGATCGTGAGCATCTCGTCGCGCGTGCCGGGCCCGAAGCGCACGGTCCAACCACCGCCGGGCTCCTGGCGCAGGCTCGACGTGACGCCGCCCGCCTCGAGCTGGCGCTGGATCGTGTCGGCGCGGCGGAAGCCCGCGACCCCGTGGAAGAGAACGTCGATGCCGTAGCGGTCGGTCTCGACGGGCCAGATCGAGATCCGGTCCGGCCGCGTGGGACCGGGCAGGGCGGGCTCGTCGTCGGGCTCGCGCGGCGGGACGTTGCGGTGGACGCCGGGCACGTCCCCATGATGGCGGCCCCCACCCGACTCGCGTCGAGGTGCTCGATCGCCTTCCGGATGACCCGGAAGGTCCTCGAGCACCTCGGGGCGGAGAGGATGGGCGCAGCCCCCTCGGGACGCGCGCGGCCCGGGCGCTCCGGCCTCAGGCCGCCTCGTCCACGTCGTCGTCCTTGCCCTGAAGCCGCTCGCGGCCGCGCTGGACGGCGGCGATGAACTTCGACAGGTTGACCTCGAGCGTGTTGAGGATCTCGTCGGCGTAGTCCTCAGCACCGAGGCGGATCTCGCGCTCGCGGGCACGAGCGTCCTCGATGATGTCCTCGGCGGCACGC
>JBFIDS010000673.1:0-1960 GCA_041603715.1 Paraconexibacter sp.
CCACGACGACGTCCCGGGGGTCCCGGCCGACGAGGCACAGGCCGACGCCGACGCCGCGGGCGGCCCGCTGGCCTTCCCGGAGTGGGTCGTGCGCCGGATGCGCCATCGCGGCGGCACCGACGACGAGGCCGAGGTCCCGTGGGCGACGTTCCAGCGCCGCCGCCCGGCGCTCGCGCGTGCGGGCGTGCGGTTCCTCCTCTCGGCCGGCCTCGCGGCCCCCCGGGGAGC
Source organism: Paraconexibacter sp. (assembly GCA_041603715.1). Classification (GTDB taxonomy): domain Bacteria; phylum Actinomycetota; class Thermoleophilia; order Solirubrobacterales; family Solirubrobacteraceae; genus Paraconexibacter. The sequence continues at coordinate 229 of JBFIDS010000673.1, forward strand.
GCCCCGCGGCGAGGCCTACCGCGAGCCGCCCGACATCGAGGACTGGCTCGTCCTGCTCGATGACTACGCGCTGCACGCCCTGGCGGCGGGCCCGTCCGCGGCGGCGGCCGCCCGCTACGACGCGATCGCCGCGGCGCTCCGCGACCTCGGGTTCACGCTCACGCGCCAGGGCGTGCGTCGCGGCCGCTCGGAGGTCGACCGGCTCCTCACGACGTCGGCCGCCAAGCCGCTCGCGCTCGTCGAGGTCCTCGCGGCGGAGATGGAGGCGCGCGGCGACGCGATCCGCGGCTGCGTGCTCTGCGACGCCGAGCGGGCCGAGCGGCGGGCCGACGAGGTGCTCGTCGGCGTGCTCGACGCCGAGGCCGGCACCGCCGTCCGTGCGCTGCACGCGCTCGCGCAGGACGTCCGCACCGCCCCGTTGCGGCCCCTGCTCGTGAGCGGGCGGGCTCTGCGCTGCGTGCCGGCCGATGCGCCGGCCCTCGCTGTCGCGCTCGGCCTTGCGCCGCACACGGTGTCCGCCGGCGAGCCCGACGGCGACGGGCTCGTCGAGCTGCGGCCCGCGGCGGGGGAGCCCTGGACCCCGCGCGTCTGGGTCGCGCGGGCGACGGCGGCCCTCGCGTCGGGCACGACAGGGACGCTCGTCGGCACCCGTGCGCTCCTCGGCGAGGGGTGGGACGCGCCGTGCGTCAACGTGCTCGTCGACATGACCGTCGCGACGACGGGCGTGAGCGTGCGCCAGATGAGGGGTCGCTCGCTGCGCCTCGACCCGGCCGATCCGGAGAAGATCGCGTCGAACTGGGACATCGTCTGCATCGCCCCGGATCTCGCGCGCGGGGCGGCGGACTACCGGCGGTTCGTCCGCAAGCACGCGCACCTCCTCGCGCCCGCCGAGGACGGCGTGATCGAGGCGGGGCCCTCCCACGTGCATCCGGAGCTCTCGCCGTTCGGACCGCCCCCTCTCCCGGACCTGCCGCAGCTCACGGCCGCGATGCGCTCGCGCGCGGCCGACCATCACATCGCGCGTGAGCGGTGGGCGATCGGCACCCCCTACGAAGCGGTCGAGCGCACGACGGTGACCGTCCGTCCCGCCCGGTCCGGCGCGGCCCTCCGGGCCGCGTCCGCGGGCGAGGGGGACCTGTCACGCGAGGAGGCGGCCGTGAGCGTTCCCGACGGCGTGGCGGGGCCCGCGGGGCTCGCCGGCAGCTCGGTCCTCGCGGGTGTCGCCGCCCTCGTCGCGGCGGGACCCGCCGGGCTGGTCGTGCTGGCCGGGCTCCCGGTCGCCGTGACCTGGGGGACGCGCAGGATGCGGCGCGCCACCGAGCTGGCCCCCGTCCTGACGCCCTTGGACGCCGTCGCCCGCGCGATCGTCGAGGCGTACCTCGAGCTCGGGGACCTCGACGCCGAGGTCGCACGCTCGCTCGCCGTCGAGCCGCGGTCCGACGGCTACCTGCGCTGCCGCCTGCGCGAGGGCACGCCCGCGCAGGCCCGTCTTCTCGCCGACGGTCTCGAGCAGGTGCTCGGGGTGGTCGACGCCCCCCGCTACCTCGTCTCGCGCCCTTTGCGGGTCCCGGGTCGCGGGCCGCTCGGGATGCTCGCTCGGGCGCTCACCGGCCGGGCGCCGCTCGACGCGCGCTGGCACGCGGTGCCCGCGGACCTCGCGCGGCGCCGGGACCGGGCCGAGGCCTTCCACCGCGCGTGGGTCAGGCGGCTCGGTCCCGGTGCCCTGCGCTAC
>JBFIDS010000674.1:0-1954 GCA_041603715.1 Paraconexibacter sp.
AGGTCGAGCTGCGCGGCGTCCAGAAGCGGATCGGCGACTCGACGAGCGTCGGCGCGCTCCAGGCCCGGATCCGCACGCACGGCACCGACATCGACACGACGGCGAACGAGATCGCCGAGCGCGTCGCCCGGATCCTCGCCTCCGCGGCGGGCGCCCCCGAGGCGGAGGCGCCGGCGCCCGAGGAGCGGGCGGCCGAGCCGGCCGAGGAGGACCCGCCGCCCGCGGCGCCGGAGGACCGGGATCCCCCGCGCTCGACGGGACGTCGCTCCCCGTATCTCGAGGAGCAGCCGATCCGCGGCGACGGTCGCGGCCCCCGCCCGCGCTGAGGGCTCGGAGGCCCGTCCGGGTCGCCGCCGGGGGACGTCGAGCCGGTCGACCCGGTCCGCCGCGCGGACGGCGATGTGAAAGCCCCCACCGGGGGTGCGGCGCCCGGGACTGCCCGCATGTTGCGGACGAATCCCGGTGCGCCGGCCCGCGGACGGACCTCAGATGCGCTCGCGCAGCTCCGCGAGCTCGGACGGGTCGATCGCGTACCCGTGCTCGGGGCCCGGGTAGCGGCGCGTGCGGACGTCCTGGGCGTAGGCGCCGACACCCGCCGTCATCTCGTCGAGGAGATCGGCATAGCGCTGCACGAACTTCGCGCCGCGGCCCTCGCGGATCCCGAGGAGGTCGTGGAAGACGAGGACCTGGCCGTCGGTCGACGGGCCGGCCCCGATCCCGATCACCGGGACATCCATGCGCTCCATGACCATCTCGGCGACCGCGCTCGGGCTCGCCTCGAAGACGATCGAGAAGCACCCGGCCTCCTGCAGCGCGACGGCCTCGCGGGCGACGCGCTCCGCGGCCTGCGCCGTGCGGCCCTGGGCCCGGTAGCCGCCGAGCGCGGTCGCGGTCTGCGGGGTGAGGCCGACGTGGCCCATCACGGGGATCCCGGCCGCCGCGATCGCGCGGGCCCGCGCGACCGACGTCGGACCGCCGCCCTCGAGCTTGACCGCGTCGCAGCCGGCCTCCTTGACGAACCGCATCGCGGTCGTGATCGCCTGCTCGTCGCTCACCTCGTAGGACCCGAACGGCAGGTCGCCGACGAGGAAGGGCGTCTCGAGCCCGCGGCGGACCGCGGCGGCGAGCATGAGGATCTCGTCGACGGAGACGGGGACCGTGGAGGGGTAGCCGAGCACGGTCATCGCGCCGCTGTCGCCCACGAGGACCATGTCGACGCCCGCGCGGTCCACCGCGAGGGCGGACGGGTAGTCGTAGGCGGTCACCATGACGATCGGCTCGCCGAGCTCGCGCTTCTCCATGAGGCGCGGCAGGGTCACCGGCAGGCGGGACGCGTCGGACGGGACGGAGAGGTTGGACGGCATCGTGGACATCTGCGGGCTCCGGTCTGCGAGGGGGAGAAGAGGACCTGGTGCGCTACGTGAGGAGGGTGGCGACGGCGTCGTCGACGGAGATGACGCGGTTCGTGCCGGCCTCGACGTGGACGACCCGCGGCTCGTAGCGCTCGAGGTCGGCCTCGTCGTACTGGCCGTAGGAGATGACGATGATCGTGTCGCCGGTGTGGACGAGACGGGCGGCGGCGCCGTTGATCTGCATGACGCCGGAGCCGCGCTCGCCCGCGATCGTGTACGTCTCGAAGCGGGCGCCGTTGTCGACGTCGACGACGTGGACCTGCTCGTGCTCGAGGATGTTCGCCTCGTCGAGGAGGTCGGCGTCGATCGTGATCGACCCCACGTAGTGGAGGTCGGAGTCGGTGATCGTCGCCCGGTGGATCTTGGACTTGAGCATCACACGCTGCATGGGTTCAGTCACTCCCGTGTGGAGGGTGGACGATGGTGTTGTCGATGAGGCGCACGTCCCCGACACGGGCGGCGATCGCGACGAGCGTCTCGCCGTCGATCTCCGTCCGGGGGACGAGGGTCTGCGGGTCGACCACCGCGAGGTACTCGGGGTC
>JBFIDS010000675.1:0-1943 GCA_041603715.1 Paraconexibacter sp.
AGCCGCCGTGGATGCGGAACGACTCCTCGACGCAGAAGCGGCCCGCCTCCGAGGCGAACAGCTTCGCCATGCCGGCCTCCAGGTCGGAGCGCTCGCCCGCGTCCTTCAGACGGGCGGCCCGGATGGTGAGCATGCGCGCCGCGTCGATCTGGGTCGCCATGTCGGCGAGCTTGAACTGGACGGCCTGGTGCTCGGAGATCGGCTTGCCGAACGTCTTGCGCTCCTGCGAGTACTTCAGCGCGAGCTCGAGCGCGCGCTGGGCGATGCCGACGCCGCGGGCGGCGACGTTCGCGCGGCCGACCTCGAGCGCGTCCATCATCTGCCCGAAGCCCTTGTTGAGGCCCGCGTCCTCGCCGCCGAGGATGTTCTCGGCCGGACACTTGTAGCCGTCGAAGACGAGCTCGGTGGACTCGACGCCCTTGTAGCCCATCTTCTTGATCTTGGGCGGCACCGTGAACCCGGCGTACTCACCGGTGTTCTCCGAGACGCCGGACTCCTTCTCGCAGATGAAGCACGTCATGCCCTTGTGCCGGGCCTCGGCGTCGGGGTCGGTCTTCACGAGCGTGAACACGAGCGACGACATGAGGCCGTTGGTGACCCACATCTTCTGCCCGTTGATCTCGTAGGAGCCGTCGTCGGTCTTCTTCGCCGAGGTCTTGATCGCCTGGACGTCGGAGCCGAGCTCGGGCTCGGAGAGCGAGAACGCGGCGCGCATGTCGCCGGTCGCCATCTGCGGCAGGTACTTCTGCTTCTGCTCCTCGCTGCCGAACTTCATGAGGAGATACGTGCCGATGAAGTGCGTGTTGATGATCCCGGAGATCGAGATCCAGCCACGGGAGAGCTCCTCCACGACCATGCAGTAGGTCGTGAGATCGAGGCCGAGCCCGCCGTACTCCTCCGGGACCGTGATCCCGAAGAGGCCGAGCTCCTTCATCTGCTCGACGATGGGCTCGGGGTACGAGTCCTCCGCGTCGTAGTGCTCTGCGTTGGGGATGATCTGCTCGTCCGCGAACTGGCGGACCATCTCGCAGATCGCCTTCTGGTCTTCCGTGCGATCGAGCGGCGACGGAACGGCGATGGCCATGGGGCCTCCTGCTGTGCTCTGAGGTTCAGGGTGGACGGCTGAGACGCGTGCGTACTCAGCCGTTCAGGATACCCCGCCGGGGCAAGAAGGGATCAACCGCCGAACCGGGACCTGAGCGCCAGGACGTTGTCGACGTAGCGCTTGGTGTCGTCGTACATCCCTCGATCCCTCACCGATCGGAGGCCCTGGTAGTACCCGGCGGCCGCCATCGCAAGGTCCCCGCCGGTCTCCCGGAGAAGATGGCGCAGGAACAGCGACCCCGCCCGCACGTTGTCCTCGGCGGAGTTCGGGTCGAGGGTCCGGTCGGCGAGATTGCTCTGGATCCAGTTCCACGTCCCGGGGATCACCTGCATCACGCCCCGGGCGTTCGCGCTGGAGACCATCGCGTTGTTGAAGCCGCTCTCCTGCCAGCCGATCGCGGCGGCGAGGGACCCGGGAACACCGTGCTCGGCGGCGATCTGCGCGACGCGGGCGCCGTCGACGCGGGCGCCGGTCGGCGACGGGCCGGCAGGGGTCGACGTGCCGGGGGCCGGCGGCAGGCCCGCCGTCGGTGAGCCCGCTCCGGGGAGGCGCAGCGGCGACCCGGTGAACACCCACGAGTCCGGCGCGACCCCGTTGAGGGCGGCGAGCTGGTCGATCGGCACGCCGGTCCGGGCGGCGATCCCGCTGAGCGTCTCGCCAGCCTGAACGATGTGGGCGCCCCCGCCGGCGGGGGCGGCATCGACGGAGGGCGTGACGATGCCCGGGCTCGCTCCCGCGGGCGCAGAGTCGGGCGTGCCGCGCGCGGCGAGGGCAGCGGCACCCTCCTGCACGGTCGGGACCCGGATCGAAGAGCCGAGGACGACTGCGGCGTCGTCGG
>JBFIDS010000676.1:0-1942 GCA_041603715.1 Paraconexibacter sp.
GGTGCTGCGCAGCCTGCGAGAGTGGGGCGAGCGCCACACGGCCGCGGCGGCGACCGGGGCTCACATCGGCGCGAACGGCACGTCGTAGGGCGCGGCGTCGCGCGCCCGGAGCAGCTGCTCAGCAGGCGCACCGATCGGCTTGCGCAGAGGCACCGACTCCTGCTCGACCAGGTCGCTGACGGCCTCAGCCACCTGCTCGGGGGTGATGAAGGACTCGGCGGGGAACTCGCCGGCCAGCAGTGCCGCGTAGGGATCGGTGCCCGGCAGCGTGTAGGCCAGCATGTTCTCGCGGTCCAGCGCCCCCGAGCTGACGGGTCCGGGTTGCGCCAACGTGACGTCGATCCCGAAGCCCGCGAGCTCGATCGCGAGGGTCTCGGCAAAGCCCTCGAGCGCCCACTTCGTCGCGGTATAGGCGGCATTGCCCGGCAGTACCACGCGGCCGGCCACGCTTGAGACGAACACGAGGCGGCCGCGCCCGCGCTCGCGCATCTGCGGCAGCACGGCCTGTACGACGCGGATCGCTCCGGCGGTGTTCTGGGCGAAGAGGCGCTCGATCTCGTCGATCGGGCTGGCTTCGACGGCTGCCGCGAAGATCACACCCGCGTTCGACACGACCACGTCGATCTCGCCGGCCGCGGAAATCGCCGCATCGACGCTGGCCTGGTCGGTGACGTCCAGGCGCAGGCGTTCGGCGACCGCGAGGTCCTCGAGCGTTCGGGGGTCACGAGCGGTCGCCACGACACGGTGGTCGCGGCGGGCCAGCTCGGCGGCGATGGCACGGCCGATGCCGCGGGAGGCACCGGTGATGAGGACAGCGGACATGGCTGAGCTCTCTTCCCTGGGTGTCGGCCGGCAGGTCCCGACCAGATAGTGAGTTCGACTTACGAACTGACCTCAGACTACACGGCCGGTTCGAGCGGCGGACACCCGTCGTGAGACTCGGGGCGCGTCTTGTTAGGTCGTGCCGATGATGCCGCAACTGGCACTTGGTCAACACGGGTTCTGCCGCTGGCGGCCGGCGGTTTCTCCATGGCGCGCGGTCGGCGCCGCCTCGGAGGCTGTCCGCCGACGAGCGGACGGCTCGGCACGCGCGATTCCGGTGACGGAATAGACCTAAGCGCAACCCACGAGCGCAACCCACGAGATCGGTCGACCGCAAACTGTCGACACCAGAAACGAAGAAAGCCCTGTAAAACAGGGCTTTCCGTGAGGCGGGAGCGACGGGACTCGAACCCGCGACCTCCGGCGTGACAGGCCGGCGCTCTAACCAACTGAGCTACGCCCCCTGAGGGGACGGGGAGTATGGCACGGCGCGGGGGACTTCGTCACCTCGCGGGGAACGGTGACGGAGGTGGCCGCTAGGCTCGCGCGACGATGGACCGCGCACGGGCGAAGCTGGGGGTGCAGGTGGCGGGAGTGGTCGCGGCGCTCGGCGCGCTCATCGCGTCGTGGGGCGCCGCCGTCATCGCCCTGCGATGGGTGCGCCTGGGCGCAGCCGGTGCGCGCTTCGGGCTGCGCCTGCTCACGCTCCGCGCGTATCGCCGCTGCCCGGACTGCCTGCGGGTCCTGCGGCGCGAGGCGACGGTCTGCCGCGCCTGCGGGCACCGGCGCGCGCGGCGCTGACCTCGGCTCGCCGTCCGAGGGGGTGCCGTGCGCCTTCGCCGCCGCACTCCCGGCGACACCGCAGGCGGCTCACAGGAAGCACACAGCGACGGGCCCGATGGTGAGGGCACGCAAGCGGGCCGTCGCCCGTCACCCTCACCAAGGAGACCCCACCATGTCCCTCCGCACCCGCAAGATCGCCGCCCTCCTCGCGTCGGCTTCGCTCCTCGGCGCCGCCGGCGTGAGCGCCCAGGCCGCCACCCAGTCCGACTCGGGCTCTTCCGCGTCGTCGACGACCCGGAAGGCCGGAAAGCCGCGCGGCGCGATGAGCACGGCGCAC
>JBFIDS010000677.1:0-1936 GCA_041603715.1 Paraconexibacter sp.
ACGCGGTCGCGCTCGGCCAGCTCACCCCCGGGCCGGTCGTCCAGACCGTCGCGGCGGTCGGGTACGCGGCGGCAGGCGTCGGCGGCGCCTTCTTCGCCGCGACGGTCGCGTTCGCGCCCTCGTTCCTCATCATCGGGCTGGTCGGGGAGCGCTTCGCGCGGCTGCGGCGCGACGAGAACGCCCGGGCCTTCCTCGACGGGGCGGGGCCCGCCGCGATCGGGGCGATCCTCGGGGCCGCGGTCCCCCTCGCGGCGGGGATCGACGAGCCCTGGCAGGTGGCGGTCGCCGTCGGGGCCGCCGCCCTTCTCCTCGCGCGCCGCGCAGGGGTCGTCGGCGCCCTGCTCCTCGCCGCCGCGGTCGGGCTGCTCGTCGCCGTCGCCGGCGGGCCCCTTCCGCCGCGCTGATCGGAGCGGCCCGGCGGAGGCCCGTGGATCGCGCCGTCCGCACGCGGCGCGATCCTGCGCCCGTGGACTCACTCTTCGACGAGGACCCCGCGGCCGCCGGCGGCGCAGGGGACGGCGCTCGCGCGCGCGACCCGTCCGCCCCGCTCGCCGCGCGCGTGCGTCCGCTGAGCCTCGACGACGTCGTGGGTCAGAACCACCTCCTCGCCGCCGGGTCCGCCCTGCGCACCGCGATCGAGACGGGCCGACCGCACTCGATGCTCCTCCACGGACCGCCGGGCACCGGCAAGACGACGCTCGCCCGCATCGTCGCCCACGCCGCGAACGCGGCGTTCGAGGAGCTGAGTGCCGTCGACGCCGGACGCGCCGAGGTCCGCGCGCTTCTCGCCCGGGCCCAGGAGCGCCGCCGCGGCGGGCGTCCCACCGTCTTCTTCCTCGACGAGATCCACCGTTTCAACAAGGCCCAGCAGGACGCGCTGCTCCCCGCGGTCGAGGAGGGCCTCGTCACGCTCATCGGCGCGACGACGGAGAACCCGAGCTTCGAGGTCAACGCGGCTCTGCTGTCGCGCGTGCGCCTCTACGAGCTGCGTGCCCTCACCGCGCAGGACACCCGCACCGTGCTCGACCGCGCCCTCGCCGGAGGCGAGCTGGGGGACGTCGCCGTCGAGGACTCCGCGCTCGGCTTCCTCGCCGACCGCGCGGGTGGCGACGCACGGACCGCGCTCGGCGCTCTCGAGCTCGCGGCGAGCACCGCGCTCGCGGACACGCCCGCCGGGGAGGAGCCGACCGTCACGCTCGCGCGCGCCGAGGACGCCCTGCAGCGCCGCGCGATCCGCTTCGACAAGTCCGGGGACCGTCATTACGACACGGCGAGCGCGTGGATCAAGGCGACGAGGGCTTCGGACCCCGATGCCTCCCTCTATTACCTCGCGGTCATGCTCGAGGCGGGGGAGGAGCCGCGGTTCATCGCCCGTCGCATGGTCATCCTCGCGAGCGAGGACATCGGCGGCGCGGACCCGACCGCGCTGCCGCTCGCCGTCGCGACGATGACCGCCGTCCACCAGGTCGGGATGCCCGAGGCCCAGCACGCGCTCGCGCAGTGCGCGGTCCACCTCGCGCTCGCCCCCAAGTCGAACGCCGCGTACGTCGCGATCGGCCGGGCCCGCGAGCACGTCCGCGACCACGGGGCCGCGCTCCCGCCCGCGTACCTGCGCTCGGCGAACCGGCGCGAACCGGGGTACGACTACCCCCACGACAATCCGGGGCACACGACGACCCAGGACGTCCTGCCGCCCGAGATCTCGGGCACGCGGTTCTACCTCCCCGACGACGCCGAGCCGCACCTGCGCGACCGGCTCGCCGCGATCCGCCGCGCACGCGGGCTCGACGGGTAGGCGGGTTCCGGGGACCCCGGGAGCAGACACGGGAGCTCGAGGCGACCGTGCGCCACGACGACGGGACGCCCGGCTTCCGCCCGTGGGCGGCAGGGCCGCACCCGGCCGGCTGGCACTTCCGGGAGGACGCCGCCCGCCTGC
>JBFIDS010000678.1:0-1934 GCA_041603715.1 Paraconexibacter sp.
CCTACGCCGCCCGTCACGACAGCGACGGCTTCCTCGCGGGCGAACTCGAGCGCCGCCGCGCGCTGCGTTACCCGCCGTTCTCCACGCTCGTGCGGCTCGTCGCCTCGGCTCCCGAGGCCCCCGCGGCGACGGCCGCCGCCGTCGCGCTGCGCGACGCGCTGAACGCGGCCGGGGGCGCGGGGGAGGGCGCGCAGATCCTCGGGCCCGCCACGCTCTTCCGGCTGCGCGGGCGCGAGCGCCGCCAGCTCGTCATCAAGGCACCGGACCGCGGCGCGGCGACGGCGGCGATCGGGGCGGCCGTCGATGCGGTCGTCGCGACGCGCGAGCACCGCGGCGCGCACCTGTCGGTCGACGTCGATCCCCAGTAGGCGACCCGGCGGCGGGACCGGGCCGAGGGCGACCCGCCGGTACGATTGGGCGATGGCCGACGTGCAGGACGACACGCTCACCGACGAGCACCCCGACGCCGCGGAGGAGGAGCGTCCGCGCATCGACCCCGAGGTGCTCGCACGCCGCCGGGAGGCCCTGAAGCTCGTCCGGCAGTTCGGCGACCCGGTGCTCAAGACGAAGGCCCGGCCGATCGAGGATTTCGACGCCGACCTCCGCCTCGAGGTCCAGCGCATGGGCGCGCTCATGGACGACTCGCTCGGGATCGGGCTCGCCGCTCCGCAGCTCGGCGTCCCCACCCGTCTGCTCGTCTACCGCGCGAGCGGCGACGCCCCGCTCGCCGCGCTCGTCAACCCCGAGCTGGAGTGGGCGAGCAAGGACTCCGAGACCTTCGAGGAGGGCTGCCTCAGCCTCCCCGCCGTCAACGTCGACGTCGAGCGGCCGATCCACGTCCGCGTCCGCGCGCTCGACGAGTGGGGCGAGGAGATCCGCATCGAGGCCTCGGGGCTCGAGGCCCGCGTCATCCAGCACGAGATGGACCACCTCGACGGCATCCTCATCCTCGACCGCACGACCCGCCAGCAGCGCAAGGAGGCGATGCGCGCGATGCGCGAGGCCCAGGAGCGCGACGTGCGCGGCCCGGACCTCGGGTGAGCGACGCAGCGACCCCGGCGCCCGCCCGGGCGGGCCGGCGCACCGTCTACCTCGGGACGTCTGACTTCGCGGCGAGGGTCCTGCGCCGCCTCGCCGCCTCGCCGCACCGCCCGGCGCTCGTCGTCACGCGGCCCGACCGGCCCAAGGGGAGGGGCCGCACGCTGCAGAGCCCGCCGGTGGCCGAGGTCGCCCGTGAGCTCGGGCTCGACCTCGATCAGCCCGAGGACGTCAACGGACCCGAGTCCGTCGCGCGGATCGCCGCCGCGCAGCCCGACGTGCTCGTCGTGTGCGCCTTCGGGGCCCTCGTGAAGGACGCGCTCCTCGACGCCCACGAGATCCTCAACGTCCATCCCTCGCTGCTCCCGCGCTGGCGCGGCGCCGCCCCGATCGAGCGCGCGATCATGGCCGGGGACACGGAGACCGGCGTCGCGATCATGCGCCTCACCGCCGGCCTCGACAGCGGCCCGGTGTGCCTCATGGAGCGCGAGCCGATCACGCCCGACGACACGTTCGGGACGCTCGCCCCCCGCCTGGAGGACCTCGGCGCCCGCCTGCTCCTGCGCGCGCTCGACGACGCGCCGCCGTTCACCGAGCAGCCCGAGGACGGCGTCACGTACGCGGAGAAGATCACCGCGAAGGACCGGACGCTCGATCCCGCCGCCAGCGCGATCGACCGCGAGCGGGTCGTGCGGGCCCTGCACCCGCACGTCGGTGCGCGCATCGCGCTCGACGACGGCTCCTTCCTCGGGGTCCATCGGGCCCGGGCGACGCCGGGCGGCGATCTCGAGCTGCTCGAGGTCCAGCCCGCGGGCGGACGACCGATGCCCTACGCGGACTACCGGCGCGGACACGGCTGACCATGATCTCGCCGGCCCGCGTCGTCGCGCACCGCG
>JBFIDS010000679.1:0-1930 GCA_041603715.1 Paraconexibacter sp.
GACCTCGATGGCCGCACACGTCCTGCTGCGCTGCGGTCGCGATCCGGCCTACCTCATCGGCGGGGCGCTGCGCACGACGGGCCTGCACGCCGACTGGCCCGCCGGCGGGGAGTGGCTCGTCGTCGAGGCCGTCGAGTCGGACCGCTCGATGCTACGGCTCGACGTCGAGGTGGCCGTCGTCACGAACGTCGAGCTCGACCACCACGCGACCTACGGATCGCTCGAGGAGGTCCGCGCGGTCTTCCGCGAGTTCCTCGACGGGCCCCCGCACGCGATCATCCGGGACCGCCCGGAGCTGCTCGCGCTGCGCGGCGCGGCGGGCGGCGTCGTCCCGTTCGACGCCCGCGACGTCGTCCTCGAGCCGGGCGGCTCGCGGATGGTCTGGCGAGGCGTCGAGGTGACGCTCGCCGTCCCCGGGGTCCACAACGCGCTCAACGCGGTCGCGGCGCTCGAGGCCTGTCGGATCGCCGGCGTGGGGGCGGCGGAGGCGGCGGCCGCGATCGCCGACTTCCGCGGTGCGGGCCGGCGCTTTGAGCGGCTCGGGGAGTCGCCCCGGGGCGCGATCGTCGTCGACGACTACGCCCACCACCCGACCGAGGTCGCCGCGACGCTCGACGCCGCGCGCTCGTACGGCCGGCGTGTCGTCGCGGTCTTCCAGCCGCACCTGTTCAGCCGCACGCAGCACCTCGCCGCCGAGTTCGGTCACGCCCTCGCCCGGGCCGACGTCGCGTGCGTCCTCCCGGTCTACCCGGCGCGTGAGCGCGCCGAGGACTTCCCGGGGGTCGACGGCCTGCTCCTCGCGGAGGCGACCTGCGACGCGCGGCCCGGCATGCCCGTCCACTGGCTGCCGTCGTTCGAGGACGCCGAGCGCGTCCTCGCCGGCCTGCTGCGGGAGGGCGACCTGTGCCTCGTCCTCGGGGCCGGCGACGTCGACCGCCTCGGGCGCTCCCTCGTCGCGATCTGAGCGGTCCGCGGGTCACCCGCCGGCCACGGGTGTCGGCCAGCGCGAGCGTCGGCGGCGCCGCGAGCGTCGGCCCGCGGAAGCGCGTGAATGTGGATTCACAGGGCTCTCGGCCCGGTGAATCCACATTCACACGGCGCGGCAGGCGCGGCAGGGAACAGCCGGCCGACGGCGAACGTCCGACCTGTGACGACACGGACGCTCGCCCTGCCCCGCCGCCTCCCGCGCCTGAGCCGCGGGACCCGCGTGCCCGGCCCGGTCGCGCGTCGTCTCGCCGTGCTCGCTGGGGTCGTCGTCCTCCTCACCGCGGGATTCCTCGTCGTGCGGGAGTCGAGCCTCGTCGCGGTGCAGGACATCACGATCACCGGTCCGACGGGCCAGACGGCCGGACCCATCCGCTCGGCGCTCACCAGCGCCGCGGCCGACATGACGACGCTCTCCTACGACCGCGAGGCCCTCCTCACCGCGGTCGAGCCGTACCCGATCGTCAAGGACGTGCGGGTCACGACGGACTTCCCGAGCGCCATGGCCATCGAGGTCGTCGAGCACGTTCCGGTCGCCGCGGTGAAGCTCGACGGGCAGACGGTCCCGGTCGCCGGCGACGGGACGCTCCTGCGCGGCGCGCGCGCCGGGGAGCTCCCCGTCCTGCCGCTGCGCAACCCCCCGGCGGGGGGCCGGGTCGAGGACCCGATCGGACGCGTCCTCGTCCGCGTGCTCGCCGCCGCGCCCGCGCCCCTCCTCGAGCGGATCGAGGATGTGCGGGGGACCGGACGCGGCGTCGAGGTGAGCCTCGCGGCCGGCCCCGACATCTACCTCGGCGGCGTCGACCGGCTCGAGGCGAAGTGGGCGGCCGCCGCCACCGTGCTCGCCGACGCGAGCTCCCGCGGGGCGACGTACCTCGACGTGCGGCTTCCGGAGCGCCCGGCCGCCGGCGGCCTCGAGCAGGTCGCGATCCAGCGTCAGCAGACC
>JBFIDS010000680.1:0-1918 GCA_041603715.1 Paraconexibacter sp.
CTCACCCTGCTCCTCGTCGCCCTTGTCGTGCTCGGGGTCAACCTGATGCCCGCGTTCGGGCCGCCGACATGGGCGGTCATCGTCACGCTGACGATCACGGCGGACGTCCCCGCGGTGCCGCTCGTCGCCGTCGCCGCCGTGAGCGCGGCGACCGGCCGGCTGCTGCTCGCACTCGGCGCCCGCCGGCTGCGCTCGCGCCTCCCAGACCGGCGACGCGAGGGCCTCGAAGCGCTGCGTGGCGCCGTCGAGCAGCACCGGGCCGGCACGGTGGCGGGTCTCGCCCTGTTCGCGCTCTCACCCGTCCCCTCGGCGCAGCTGTTCATCGCGGCCGGGGTCACCGGCGTGCGGCTCGTCCCGCTCGTCGCCGCGTTCTTCTGCGGCCGCACCGTGAGCTACGCGATCTACGTCGGTGCGGCGACGACCGCCCACGACAAGCTCGGGGATCTCGTCGGGGACGCGCTCACATCACCGGCGTCGATCGCGCTGCAGCTCACGCTGATCGCCGGCCTCGTCGTGCTCGTGCGCACCGACTGGGTGCGCGTGCTCGGACGGCGGGCCGACCGCCCGCCCGCCCCTCCGAGCCCTCGTCAGTCCGACTCGTCCTCGAGCGTGGCGAGGCCGTGCGCGAAGGCGTAGCGCACGAGAGCAGCCCGGGTCGAGAGGCCGAGCTTGCGCTGCACGGCGGCCCGGTGCGTCTCCACGGTCCGGCTGGAGAGGTACAGCTTGCCCGCGATCTCGGCGGTCGTGTGTCCGAGCGCGACGAGCCCGAGGATCTCTGCCTCGCGCGGGGTGAGTCCGCCGGGCGGCCCGTCCTCGGGCGACTCGGAGGCGAGCCGCGCGCCGACGCTCGGCGTGAGGTAGGTCCGCCCGTCGACGACGGCCTCGATCGCCGCGACGAGCTCGTCGCCGGCCGACTCCTTCAGGACGTAGGCGCGTGCGCCGGCACGGAGGCTGCGCCGCGCGAACTCGGTCGATCCCTGCATCGTGAGGACGACGATCTGCGTCTCGGGTGAGGCCTCGCGGACGAGCGGCATCGCATCGAGCGAGTCCATCCCGGGCATGTTGAGGTCGAGGAGGAGGACCGCCGGCTTGTGCCCGCGGACGTAACGCACGGCGTCGTCTGCGGTGCCGGCCTCGGCGAGGATCTCGAAGCGCCCGTCGCGCTCGAGGAGGAGGCGCAGGCCGTCGCGGACGATCTCGTGGTCGTCGGCGAGGACGACGCCGATCAACGGTCGCTCCCCCGCAGCGGCACGGAGATCCGGACGGTCGTGCCGTCCTCATCTCCGGTGATGTCGCACGCGCCTCCGACGAGCTCCACCCGCTCGCGCATCCCGCGCATCCCGAACCCCTGGGCGGGGACCGACGGGTCGAAGCCCCGCCCGTCGTCCTGGATCGTCGCGACGACGTTCGCGTCCTCCTCGCCGACGCGGACGACGGCGAGGGTCGCCTCCGAGTGCTTCACCACGTTGGACAGCGCCTCCTGGACGACGCGGTAGACGGTCGTCTCGATCTCGGGGGGTAGGCGCTCGCCGTCGTCGCCGCTGTGGGCGAGGCGGACGTCGAGCCTGATGGTCATGTTCTCGCGGTCGGCGTGACGGTCGACGAGCGCGCGCAGGGCGGCGCCGAGCCCGAGATCGTCGAGGTCGGCCGGCCGCAGGTCGGTCACGAGATCGCGCAGCGCCTTCACCTGGCGCTGAACGTGCGACGCGGCGCGGCGCACGCTCTCCTCGCGCTTGGCCCCGTCGGCGCGCAACGCGGCGGACAGCTCGATGTTGAGCGCTGCGAGCTCCTGCAGCGTGTCGTCGTGCAGCTCGCGTGACCACCGGGCGCGCTCCCGGTCGGCCGCGCTGATCGCGGCGCGCACGCGATCGTCGGCGACCGCCTGCGCGGTCGCGACGGCGGTCGCCGCGCTCGCGGC
>JBFIDS010000681.1:0-1899 GCA_041603715.1 Paraconexibacter sp.
CGGCCACCGCGCGCCGGCTCGGTCTCGCGCGGCGCACGCTCGGGACGGCGACGCGCCGCCTGTCGGCCGGGCGGATGACGGCCTTCCACGTGACCCTGTCCGGCGTCGCCCGCCGTGCCCTCGCCGGGCGACGCCGGGTCGCGGTGCTCGTCACCGTGGTCGCCCGCGACGCACGCGGGACGCGGGCGCGCCGGGCGCTGCGCGTGACGCTCTCCTGAGCGGCGCGAGCACTCCGCGACGAGCGTCTGCGCGCCAGGGAGTGTCGCGGATCCCGCCACCGGATCTGCGGAGAACCGATGCGAACAGGTGTTTCGGTGTGACCCCCGTGCGCCTAACGTCCGTTCCGTCCGATCGGGACCCGATCATCGTTCCCGACCCACTTGCGACGAGAGGCTGACCGAGAGCATGTCCACGACCGACGAGAAGGCCGCCAAGGCCCGAGATTCCGCCCTCCAGGGGGCTCTGACCCAGATCGAGCGCCAGTTCGGCAAGGGGTCGGTCATGCGGATGGGCGACGAGGGGGCGCGCGTGCGCGTCGACGCCGTCCCGACCGGGGCGCTCTCCCTCGACCTCGCTCTCGGGATCGGAGGCATCCCGCGCGGCCGCATCGTCGAGGTCTTCGGCCCGGAGTCCTCGGGCAAGACGACGCTGATGTACCACCTCATCGCCGAGTGCCAGCAGATGGGCGGCGTCTGCGCGTTCATCGACGCCGAGCACGCGATGGACCCGCTCTACGCGCAGCGGATCGGCGTCGACATCGACGAGCTTCTCGTCTCGCAGCCCGACTACGGCGAGCAGGCCCTCGAGATCGCCGACATGCTCGTGCGCTCGGGGGCGGTCGACCTCATCGCGGTCGACTCCGTCGCCGCGCTCACGCCGCGGGCGGAGCTCGAGGGCCAGATGGGCGACCAGACCGTCGGCCTGCAGGCGCGCATGATGAGCCAGGCGATGCGCAAGCTCGCCGGCAACCTCAACCGCACCCAGACGGTGATCGTCTTCACGAACCAGATCCGCGAGAAGGTCGGGGTCATGTTCGGCTCGCCGGAGACCCAGCCGGGCGGCCGCGCGCTGAAGTTCTACTCGTCGCAGCGCCTCGACATCCGTCGCATCGAGACGCTCAAGGACGGGACGGAAGCGGTCGGCAACCGCGTCCGCGTCAAGGTCGTCAAGAACAAGGTCGCGCCGCCGTTCCGCCAGGCCGAGTTCGACATCGAGTTCGGCAAGGGCATCTCGACGTCGGGCTGCATCCTCGACCTCGGGATCGAGCACGACATCGTCCAGAAGTCGGGCTCGTTCTTCTCCTACAACGGCGAGCGCCTCGGCCAGGGGCGCAACAACGCCAAGGGCTTCCTCGACGAGCATCGCGAGATCGCGATGGAGATCGAGGCGAAGATCTACGCCGCGCTCGGCGTCAACCGTGACGGCAACGGCGCCCCGGAGATCGAGGTCCCGATCGACGAGGGCCTCGCCGGCGAGGAGTCGGGCGTCGTCGAGGGCCTCGAGGCGACCACGGCGTCGTGACGGGCGACGGGCTGGAGGCCACCACGGCGCC
Source organism: Paraconexibacter sp. (assembly GCA_041603715.1). Lineage (GTDB taxonomy): Bacteria > Actinomycetota > Thermoleophilia > Solirubrobacterales > Solirubrobacteraceae > Paraconexibacter. The sequence continues at coordinate 1,553 of JBFIDS010000681.1, forward strand.
GGAGGGCGTGGACCCGCAGGTCCGGCTCCAGCACGCGCTCGACCTCGCCTACCGCTATCTCGGCCATCGTGACCGCACGGTGGTCGAGATGCGCCGGCACCTCGAGAGCAAGCGCATCGAGCCGGGCACGATCGAGGAGGCCGTCGCCGAGCTCGAGGAGCAGGGCTACCTCGACGACGTCCGGTTCGCCCGCCGGTACAGCGAGGACCGGCGGACGCTCGACTCGTGGGGAGCGGACCGCATCGAGCGCAAGCTCCTCCAGGCCGGGATCGCCCCCGAGATCATCGCGGCCGCCGTCGCGGCCCAGGACGCCGACGCCGAGCTCGAGGCCGCGGTGATGCTGCTGA
>JBFIDS010000682.1:0-1892 GCA_041603715.1 Paraconexibacter sp.
GGCCGTTCGCACAGACCGCCCCGAACCGCTCCGCCTCCTGCAGGACCGTCATCACGAGGCGGCTGTCGTCGGTCTGGCAGTCGTAGAAGAGATACCCGGAGGTGGGCTCGCGGGACGCAAGGGCGGGCAGGCGCTCGACGACCTCCTCGCCGGTGATGACGCGGTGACGGTCGGGGGCCCAGTCGGCGAGCCCGTCCCCGTCGACGTCCTCGGCGACGTCGCCGCGGCCGCGGCGACCGCGGCGCAGCCGCACCTTGTCGAGCGACATGACGTCGTAGAGGTTGAGGCCCGCGCCCACCTTCATGTCGAGCCGCTCGTTGTCGAACGCGGCAACGACGAGAGGGAGGGGCTTCACGAGGTGCGGTGCGAGCCGGACCATGATCTGGCGCTCGAGCAGCGCCTCGCGCACGAGCCCGAGATCGAAGTTCTGCAGGTAGCGCAGCCCGCCGTGGACGAGCTTGGAGCTGCGGCTGGAGGTCCCCGACGCGTAGTCGGAGCGCTCCACGAGCGCAACGCTGTAGCCCCGCGTGGCCGCGTCGAGCGCGACCCCCGCTCCCGTGATGCCCCCGCCGACCACGACGACATCGAAGGTGTCGGCGGCGAGGGCGGCGACGGCGTCCTGTCGGCTGATCACCCGGGGGATCTTAGGTCCCCGGCCGGGCTTCAGTTCTGCGACGCCCGTGCCGATAGGGGACCCGAAGGGCTCCCGGCGTCCCATCCTGCGGCCACGCGGGGCCGGTCCCGACCACGGTGAACGACACAGGGGAACACCGCATGACCCGTACCGCCCGTCGCGCTCTCACCGCCGGCGTCCTCGCCTCAGCCGCCCTCGCCGGGCCGGCTGCCGCGACCGCCGCGCCCCCGCAGGCGGCGCCCGCGGCCTCCGCGGCCGGCCAGGAGGCGCGGGCGCTCGGCCTTCCCGTCCCCGACATCGGACAGCTCATCACCGACCTCGGCGCCACCCTCGGCACGGTCGCCGGGACGACGGTCCCCGGGACCGGGGCGATCGTCACGGAGTCCTCGGAGACCGTCGGCGGGATCCTCACCGGGTCGACGGCGACCCTCACGAAGGCGATCGACGAGCTCGTCGGGGAGATCTTCAGCGGGCCGCTCGCCCAGATCATCGGCCCGGACGCCGGTGGCGGCGGGAGCGCCGGTGGGCTCATCCCCGCCGACGCGCTCGAGAAGCTGTTCGGCACGCTCGGCATCCCGATCGTCGCCCGGGGGCCGGGCACGGCGAGCGGCGACGGCGGCGTCGAGGTCGACGCGAGCCCGCCGAACGTCAGCTTCAGGGTCCTCACGACGAAGCTGCGCAACACCGGCCGTGACGGCCGGCTCAAGCTCCAGGTGACGTCGGACGAGCCCGGGATCGTCGCGCTCTCGGCGGCGATCCGCCCCGGTAAGCCGGTCGCCCGGAAGCGCACCTCCAAGGGACGCAAGGCGCCCCGGCACTCCCGGTCGCTCATCAGGGTCCCCACCGTCACGCTCGGGTTCAAGAAAGCCGGCTCGCTGAAGATCACCGTGCGGCTGTCGAAGACCGCGCGGCGGACGCTCGCCCGCTCGCGGGACATGCGGATCTCCGCGCGCCTCGTCGCCGCCGACACGGCGAAGAACCAGGCCGCGTCGAGCACGAAGCGCAAGCTGACGCGCTGAGGCGCCGGGCGCCACGGGCGCACGGGTCCCGCGGGCGCAGCGGTCCCGCGGGCGCGTCGGGTCACGGTTGCCGGACCAACGCCGACAAACGTCACTCGCGGAGACCCGCCATAGCCTCATTGCGACACCCAAAATAGCCTGTGCCAATCTGCCAAATCAGATCTCCACCCTGGAGGTGATGGTCGCTAACACCCCCTTCACCAGTATTGTGGGCAAACTGTCCTAGCTTGGCTCCCTGA
>JBFIDS010000683.1:0-1884 GCA_041603715.1 Paraconexibacter sp.
CCCCCCGCGACCGAGATCGGCTTCCCGCTCGGCATCCGCGCCGCCCCGGTGCGCCTGCGCTATGACGGGTCCAAGGACCTCTGGAGCGGCGCCACCGCGCTGTTCCTCGGGTTCAGCGAGAAGGACTCGGCGCTCGGCGGCAGCTTCGAGATCCAGGGGGGCCAGCTACGCAAGATCGGTGTGATCGCCGGCCCCGTCCCCCTGGGAGGCGCCGTGACCCTCGACCGGGTCGACGCGTCGTTCACGACGAACCCGATCCGCCTCCTCGGCAAGACGACGTTCGGCGCCGGACCCCGGGTGCCCGCGCTCGGAACGCGGATCGTCACGGGGAACGCGACCGCCGACTTCAACGGCAACTTCTTCAAGCTCACCGGCGCGGTCGGGATCGCGAACGTCCCGCTCGCGAACGCCGAGGTCGAGTACTGGTGGAACGGCTACTTCGCCGCGAAGGGCCGGATCGAGTACTTCATCGACGCGAAGCGCGAGTACGGCTTCAAGATGAACGTCGACGGCGAGGCCTCGAGCAAGGGCTTCAACGTCGAGGGCGGCGCGACCTTCCAGGCGAAGGACAAGTCGCTCTCGGGCAAGGGGATCCTGTCGAGCAAGGGCGTCGCGGGATGCGCGTCGATCAAGGGCATCCTGTGGCAGAACATCCAGCTCGGCGCCGGCTACAAGTGGAACGACAAGTACATCTCGTGGATCGGCGGGTCGTGCGACTTCGGTCCCTACCGGGCCAAGCTGCGTGCGGTCGCCGCGCAGGCCGGCGGCGGCCAGACGATCCAGATCGCCGGTGACCGTGCGGCGTCCCTGAAGTTCGTCGGCGCGGGCGCGCCGCCGCAGTTCACCCTGCGCGGCCCGGACGGTGCGACCGTGACGACGCCCGCCGACGGCACGACCGTCATCGACGAGCGGTTCGTCGTCATCCAGCAGCCCGAGGAGAACGTCACCTACGTCGCGATCGCGAAGCCGAAGGGCGGGGCGTGGACTCTCACCCCGACGCCCGGCTCCGTGGCGATCACGTCGGTCCAGGGGGCGGACGCGCTGCCCGAGCCGTCCGTGACCGCCCGTGTCCGGCGCGGGCGCGTCGTCTACACGGTGAAGACCATCCCGGGCCAGCGCGTGTCGTTCGTCGAGGAGGGCAAGCAGGTCGCCGCGGAGATCGGGACGGCGAAGGGCGCCCGCGGATCCTTCCCGCTGCGACCCTCCCCCGGCCCGGGTGGCCGACGGAAGATCGTCGCCGTCGTCGAGCAGGGCGAGTTCGTCCGTGCGCGCATCTCCGTCGCGAGCTACACGGCGTCGTCGAAGGCGCTCCGTGCGCCGAAGGTGACGCTGAAGAAGCTCGGCAAGGGCCGCATCCGGGCGACGTGGCGGCCCGTGTCCGGGGCGCGCGGCTGGGTCGTGACGTCGAACGTCGGCGGGCGCAAGGAGCGCCGGACGCTCTCCGCGCGGACGCGGAAGATCACGCTCACCGGCCTGCTGTCGACGACGGGTGCCGACGTCCGCGTCCAGGCGGTCGGCGGACCGACGAAGCTCGGCAAGACGGGCCGCGGGAAGGTCGCCAAGCCGTCGACCCGCAAGCGGACCGGCAAGGTGCCCAGGGCGAAGAAGAAGGCGTCATCGAAGAAGAAGTCGTCCTCGAGGCGCCGCAGCCGCGCGGTCGCCACGGCGTCCGCGGCCTGACCGCGACGACGGCGTCCGTCGCACCGCCGATTCCGCGGTCGCACGGACGCCGTCAGCGCACGTCGCGCGCAGAGCAGCTGATGCCGGCGGACGCCCGACCAGGCGGAGCGACCGCCTCACACCGCGCCGGGATCGGACGGTGCGCTGTCGGTGGGCCCCGGGGCGGGCAGGGCGGCAGTCGGCTCGGACGCGTCGGCCTCGACC
>JBFIDS010000684.1:0-1882 GCA_041603715.1 Paraconexibacter sp.
CTGGGTTCAGAACGTCGTGAGACAGTTCGGTCCCTATCTGCCGTGGGCGTTGGAGAATTGAGAGGATTTGCCCCTAGTACGAGAGGACCGGGGTGAACGGACCTCTGGTGTAGCTGTTGTTCTGCCAAGGGCATCGCAGCCTAGCTACGTCCGGATCGGATAACCGCTGAAAGCATCTAAGCGGGAAGCCGGCCTCGAGATGAGTTCTCCCATCTCCTTGAGAGAGTAAGACCCCTGGTAGACCACCAGGTTGATAGGCCGGAACTGGAAGTGCGGTGACGCGCGAAGGTGACCGGTACTAATGGGTCGAGGGCTTGACGGTCTTTTTTAAGTGGTACCCGTTCGTGGCGAACTGTGCAGTTTTGAAGGGCCAGCGGAGGCGCTCTCGCGTTTTCCGGTGGCTATGGCGAGAGGGAAACACCTCTTCCCATTCCGAACAGAGCAGTTAAGCCTCTCAGCGCCGATGGTACTTGGCCCGCAAGGGCCTGGGAGAGTAGGTCGCCGCCGGTTTTACTTCACGAGCCGTCCCTCCGGGGGCGGCTCGTCGTCGTTGTGGACCCGCAGGAGAGCCTCCCTCGGCTTGTGCGACTCGGCCGCGTCGCGCCGGCCCCGTCGCGACGGTCCCCATCGCGTTCAGCGGGCCGTCGGAGCTCGCGGTCCGTTCGCCAGTGGATCGACGCCTGCCGTCACAACGACGGAGGGCCGCCCCCACGGGCGGCCCTCCTCGACTGCATGGGGCTCGGCGGCCCTCCCAGGCCGGTCAGCGGGCGATGGCCCGCGGACGGTGCCGCGCGTGCGCCGTCGCCGGCGCGCAGTCAGACGTTCTCGGCGCGCGCGCTCCGCTGCAGCGTGTCGCGCGGCGGATGGCCGCGGACGACGCTGCGGACGACGGCACTGCGCAGGGCTCGACGAGGTCGGGCGGGCTGGAGACGTCCTCCAGCAGGGCGAAGCTCACGACGGCGTCGACGGCCCGGCGGAACGGACCCCGCGCGGGGGTGCGTGCCGGTCGGGATTCGGGCGTGGGGGAGAACATGTGTTCGTGACCCTAGGTCGGCCGCCGGACGGACCCGCCTACGAACGGGCGTTCGCTTCGTCGCAGACGCGATATTCCCCATGAACATGCGGAATTTGCGCAATCGTGTTGCACGGCTTCTTGCAATCAGACCGTCTGGCCGAGGGAGGACCACACGTCGATCTTCGTGCGCACGCGCGCGATGACGTCCGTCGTGAACTCCGTCGTCGTGGCGTGTCCGCCGAGGTCGGGCGTGCGGACTCCCGCGGCGGTCGCCTCGAGGACGGACTCGTAGATGGCGCGCGATGCGCGCTCGGCGGCGGGACGGGCGCCGCCCCGGGCGGCGTAGTGGAGGACCGCGGCGCAGCTGAGGATCATCGCCATCGGGTTGGCGACGTCCTTGCCCATGAGGGCCGGCGCCGTGCCGTGCGGGGCCTCGGCCATCGCGACCGTGGTGCGGTAATCGTCGTCGAAGGCGAGGAGGACGCTCTCGGCTCCGGCGATGGACCCGAACATCGGCATGACGAGGTCGCTCAGGCAGTCGCCGTCGCGGTTGAGCGCGGGGATGACGAGCGCGGTCTCGGTCGCGCCAGAGATGAGGCCCGCGTACGTCGCGTCGATGAGTACGGGGGTGTAGGTCACCTCGGGATGGCGCGCAGCGGCGGCGTCCATCTCCTCCTTGAGCATGCCCTCGTAGACGGGGGAGACAGTCCACTTGGGCCCTCCGTAGACCTTTCCGCCCATTTTCTTCGCGGTCTGGAAGGCGTAATCGGCGACCGCGCGGCACACGGAGCGCGTGATGCGCTCGGTGCGCAGCGCGACCTCGTCCGGGGAGCCGGGCGTGCCCTCGCGGGACTCGGCGGCGCCGTA
>JBFIDS010000685.1:0-1869 GCA_041603715.1 Paraconexibacter sp.
CACGCTCGCCTGACCGCCGGTCCTCCCGCCCGCCGGCGCGTGACGGGCGCGCCCGCGTCGGGGTGGCCGCCACGCGCCGGTACGGTTGCGCGATGACCGACGTGCGCGCCGCCCAGTCCCCCCGCGGGTTCGACGAGGACACGATGCGCCGCTTCGCCGACCTCGTCGTCGGCTTCGGGGCCAACGTCCAGAAGGGGCAGATCGTCGCGATCGGCTCCGAGATCGGCAAGGAGGACGTCACGCGCGCCCTCGCTGCGAGCGCGTACCGCCACGGCGCGAAGTTCGTCGACGTCGCGTACTTCGACCTCCACGTCAAGCGCGCGCGGATCGAGTACGCCGACGAGGCGACGCTCGGCTTCGTCCCCGACTGGTACGGCGAGCGCATCCTCGCGCTCGGGGAGCAGCGCTGCGCCCGCATCGGGCTCACCGGCCCCGTCGCGCCCGGGCTCCTCGACGACCTCGACCCCGCGCGGGTCGGCCGCGACCCGCTGCCGTTCCTCAAGGAGTCGGGCCAGGTCGTCAACGAGCGCACGACGAACTGGACGGCGGTGCCGTGCCCGACCCTCCCGTGGGCCCGCCTCGTCCACCCCGACCTCGAGGACGGCGCGGCGCTCGACCGCCTCTGCGCCCAGCTCGCCCACATCTGCCGTCTCGACGAGGGGGACCCGGTCGCGGCGTGGACGCAGCGCGCCGACGTCCTCGTCGCGACCGCGGCACGCATGACCGAGGCGCGCTTCGACGCGCTGCACTTCACGGGCCCGGGAACCGACCTCACGGTCGGGCTCCTCCCGACCTCGACGTGGATGGCCGCGCGGTTCGAGACGCTCGACGGCATCGTCCACATGCCGAACCTGCCGAGCGAGGAGATCTTCACCGCCCCGGACCCCGAGCGCGTCGACGGCGTCGTGCGCTCGACGAAGCCGCTCGTCGTCGGCGGGGCGATCATCCGCGGGCTCGAGGTCGAGTTCCGCGACGGGGTCGCGGTGCGCATCGACGCGGAGGAGGGCGCGGATGTCCTGCGCAGCTACGCGGCGCGCGATCGCGGCGCGGGCCGCCTGGGAGAGGTCGCGCTCGTCGACGGCGACGGGCGGATCGGCGCGCTCGACACCGTCTTCTTCGACACCCTGCTCGACGAGAACGCCGCGAGCCACGTCGCGCTCGGCTCCGCGTACCGCTTCACCGCGGGCGAGGCCGACCACGACCGGCTCAACGAGTCGGAGATCCACATCGACTTCATGATCGGGGGGCCCGGCGTCGACGTCTTCGCGCGTCCCGCCGACGGTGGCGAGGTGCCCGTGCTCGTCGACGGCCGGTGGGCGGTGTGAGGGCCCGCTCCGCCGGCGCTCGCGCGGACATCGCCTCGGCCGAAGCGACCTGGGGCAGGCTGTCCGACGCCTACGCGCGCCAGGAGCGCTGGGAGACGGCCGCGGTCGATGCGCTGCTGGGCCTCGCGCGTCCTGCGTCGCAGGACGTGTTCCTCGACGTCGGGACCGGGACCGGCCTCGTGCTGCGGACGCTCGCCTCCCGGCCGGCGGCCGGGCGGCCCGCGCGTGCGACCGGCGTCGACCGGTCGAGCGGGATGCTCACGCACGTCGGGAGCCTGCCCGACGGCTGGGATCTCGTCCGCGCGTCCGCGACCGCGCTCCCCCTGGAGGACACGAGCGTCGACGTCGTCACCTGCTCCTACGTGCTCCATCTCCTCGGGGCCCCCGATCGCGCGGCGGCGCTGCGCGAGATGGTCCGCGTGACACGACCCGGGGGGCGGGTCGCGGTGAGCACCCCGTGGTCGCCGCGCGCACCCGTCCGAGCCGCGCTCGACGGTCTCGCGGCGATCGCCCCCGCCCGCCTCGGCGGGCTACGGGCCCTCGA
>JBFIDS010000686.1:0-1868 GCA_041603715.1 Paraconexibacter sp.
CTCGGCCGCGATCGCCTCCGTGGCGAGGTCGAGCGCGCGGCGCAGCACCGCGGCGTCCTCGGCGCTGAGCAGCCCGCGCACGGCGACCGTCCCGTCATCTCGGGGCTCGAGGACCAGCCGGCGCGCCTCGTGCGCGTCGGCGGCCTGCTCGCGCGTGACGCGCTGGGTCGTGCGCACCACGGTCTCCAGTTGGGCGGCGGTATGGGTGCGGGCGAGCTCGACGAGCCCCTCGTCGTCGCGCAACGGGTCCAGCCGTGAGAGCGCCCGTACCTTGGAATAGGACAGCTCGCCGCGCGCGAAGGCGTCCCGCACGCTCGGCATCTGCGCCAGGCGCCGCGCGACGCGGACGTGCTCCCGCGCCGCCCCGGGGGAGATCGAGCACCTCCACCCGATGAAGTGCGCGCACGACCGACACCCCCACCCGGCCCAGGCCTCGCGGCGGTCGAACTCCGCGACGAGCTCCAGCCAGCGGCACATCGCCGCCGCGAGGTGCGCCGACAAGGTCGTGATCTCCGACGCGAGCCGCTCGCTCGACATCGCGCCCCTGCCGCTCCCGCTTCCGTATCCCTCAGCACGAACATATGTTCGCATCGAGGTCGGACGGAACGACACCCGGCAGCGACCGAAGACGTTCCCGCGGGAACGCCTCCCGACCTCCGGTCCGCACGCAACCGGCGGTCGCCGACGAGCGCCGGCGCTCCCGCGCGCTCTAGGAGAGCTCCTCGGCCAGCCCGATGAGCAGCCCCTCCGGGCCCCGGATGTAGCAGAGCCGGTAGCCGTCCTCGTACCGGACCACCTCGCCGATGAGCTCCGCGCCGAGCGTGCCGAGCCGCTCGAGCGTGCCGTCGATGTCGTCGACGGTGAACATGGCGCGGAGGTAGCCGAGCGCGTTCACCGGGGCGTTGCGATGGTCGGCGACGGGCGCCGGGGTGCGGAATCGCGAGATCTCCAGCCGGCCGTGGCCGTCCGGCGTGCGCATCATGGCGATCTCGACGACCTGGCCCGGGAGCCCCGTGACGCGCCCCGACCACTCGCCTTCGACCGTTCCCCTCCCCTCGAGCTCGAGACCGAGCTCCGAGAAGAACGCGACGGTCGCCTCCAGGTCCTCGACGACGATGCCGACGTTGTCCAGCCGCTTCACTGCCATCGGCCCACGCTACCGGCCCGACTCCCGGGTGGGTGGTGCCGTCGCCAGACGAAGGGCTTGTCGCTGCGTGCGCGCGGGGTCGCGGCGGCGACGCTCGACGTTCACTCGTTGCTGAAGGGGGAGCCGGCCGCAGCGATGAGTTGCTGGGCCAGCCGCCCCTGGGGCTCGCTCAGGCGCTTCATCACCCGGAGTCCTTTCGCGGCGATGCCGGCACGCTCGGCGGTCGGCGCGGTGCCGAGCGTCGCGCACACGTACAGGAGTCGGCGCTCGACCTGCCAGGGCCACCGCTCGTCACCACTCGGACGTGGCAGTCCGACGACCTCACCGACGGCCACCAGTGCGGCAGTCGGGGAGCCGACCACGCGGTGGATCAAGATGTCCCCGACGTCCATCTCCCGAGGACGGAACGGAAACATCTGAACATCGCCGCGCTCGAGATTCCATTCCCGATAGCGCTCGACGATTCGCTCGAGCCACGGATCGTCTCGAGTGCCGCTGTTCACGAGCCAGTACACGATCGCGGATCCTTCCACGCGGGAGGAGAAGCCAATGGTAGGCCGATGCTGGATGTGCGCTAAGGGGTCACGTCCCTAGGGTTGGTGTAAGAGGCGGTCGGACGGAACGGTCGTAGTTCCGGCCACCGCGGCGCTCATGATCGTCGGACTTCTCACGGTTCGACGAAAGGAGGCCGGCGATGGCCGGTCAGGACAGGATGACGATC
>JBFIDS010000687.1:0-1858 GCA_041603715.1 Paraconexibacter sp.
CTTCGCAACTTCTTCGCGACCGCTTACGATGCTCGTCGCGACGTCGGGAAAGCCACCCATGAGGTAGGGCATGAGAGCGGCACGCCGCCCGTGCCCGGCGAAGGCCGCCGCGATCCGCTCGGCCCCCGCGTTGGTGGTCGTCGCCGGCGTCATGCCTCGTCCTCCACGGCGAGCGGGCGGCGCAGCGCGTCCTCGCCCTCGCGCTCCTTGAGCTGGGCGATGACCTCGGCGAGGTCCTTGTCGCCGCGCCCGCTCAAGCAGACGACGTCGAGCGTCGAGGTGGACGGCTCGTGCAGGCAGGCGTGGAGCGCGTGGCTCGGCTCGAGCGCGGGGATGATCCCCTCCAGGCGCGCGACCTCGCGGAACGCCCTCAGCGCGTCGACGTCGGAGACCGCGACGTACGTCGCGCGCCCGGACTCCTTGAGCCAGGCATGCTCGGGACCCGAGCCGGGGTAGTCGAGGCCCGCGCTGATCGAGTGCGCCTCGCCGATCTGCCCCTCGTCGTCCTGCATGATGAGCGACAGCGAGCCGTGCAGCACGCCGGGGCGGCCGCCCACGGTGAGCGGAGCCCCGTGGCGACCGGAGTCGATCCCCTCCCCCGCGGCCTCGACGCCGAGCAGCTCGACGCCGGGGTCGTCGACGAACGCGGTGAACGTGCCGATCGCGTTGGAACCGCCGCCGACGCAGGCGATGACGCGGTCCGGCAGGCGGCCCTCGCGCTCGAGGACCTGTGCCCGCGCCTCGTCGCCGATGACCCGCTGGAGGTCGCGCACGATCGCCGGATACGGCGCGGGGCCGACGGCGGACCCGATGATGTAGTGCGTGTCGCCGACGTTCGTCACCCAGTCGCGGATCGCCTCGCTCACCGCCTCCTTGAGCGTCCGCGCGCCGGCCGTGACCGGGGCGACGGTCGCGCCGAGCAGCTCCATGCGCTCGACGTTGGGCTTCTGGCGGCGGATGTCCTCCTCGCCCATGTAGACGATGCACTCGAGGTCGAGCAGCGCGCACGCCGTCGCGCTCGCCACGCCGTGCTGGCCGGCGCCCGTCTCGGCGATGATCCGCGTCTTGCCCATCCGCTGTGCGAGGAGGGCCTGCCCGATCGCGTTGTTGATCTTGTGCGCGCCCGTGTGGTTGAGGTCCTCGCGCTTGAGGTAGACGGTCCGCCCGGCGACCGCGCTGAGGCGCTCGGCGAGGTACAGCGGGGTCGCCCGTCCCACGTAGTCGCGCAGCAGTCCGTCGAGCTGGGCGCGGTAGGCGGGGTCCTGACGGGCGGCGATCCACGCCGCCTCGAGCTCGGCGAGGGCGGGCATGAGCGTCTCGGGCACGTACTGGCCCCCGAACGGGCCGAAGCGGTGCTCGACGGAGACGGCGGGGGGCGTCATGGGGTGCGGGCCTCCTCGGGCGCCGGGACGTCGGGGGACTCGGGGTCCGGCTCGTCACCGGTGGACCGCACGGCGGCGGTGAACGCCTCGACCTTGGCGTGGTCCTTCACGCCCGGCGCGCTCTCGACGCCGCTCGCGACATCGACCCCCCACGGGGCGACCGCCTCGATGGCGCCGACGACGTTCTCCGCCGTGAGCCCCCCCGAGAGGAGCAGCGGCACGCGCGACCGGCGCGTGTCGACGAGCGCGTGGTCGAACGTCGTGCCCGTACCCCCGTAGGTGCCCTCGACGTGGGCGTCGAGGAGGTGGAAGTCGGTCCGGAACGACTCGATCGCGCGGATGTCGCCGCCGTCGCGCACGCGCGCGGCCTTCACGACCTTCACGCCGGTGCGGCGGGCGACCTCGGAGCAGAACGATGGCCCCTCGTCGCCGTGGAGCTGGACCATCGTGAGCCCGATCCCCTCCGCCGTGCCGAC
>JBFIDS010000688.1:0-1848 GCA_041603715.1 Paraconexibacter sp.
TCGTGCGCCCCCGCCGTCGCGTGCACGGGCACCCAGCGGTCCCGCGGGATCCCGGCCGACTCCGCGGCTCCCGCGCTCATGAGGACGAGGGCCGCCGCCTGGTCCACTGCGATGTTCGCGTTGAGGAGCTTCGGATACGGGTCGGAGACGAGGCGGTTCGCCGCCGACGGCGTGCCGAGGACGTCCGGGTCCGTCGGCGCCTCGCGCTTCCACGCGTGGGGGTTGCCGCGCGAGACCTCGGCGAACCGTGCCCACAGACGCGCCGCAACGTCGGCCTGCTCGGCGCGTGTCCGCCCCGCCGCACCGCGGATCGCGTGCTCGAACAGCGGGTAGTAGAAGACCGGGGCGAACATGCCCGCTGCCGTCTCGGGCCCGTTCGACGCGTCATGGTCGACACCGACCGACCACGTCGGGGCGACACCCTCGTCCTGCTGGGGCCACCCCGTCTCGCCGCCCTGGGCCATGGCGGCCTTGAAGACGCTGAAGACCTCGGCGAACGAGATGAGCGCGACGTCGAGGTCGCCGGCCGCGATCCGCGCCGAGAGGTCCCCGAGCAGGGCCACCGGGCCGTTGCCGCCCCGCGCCGTGCGCACGGTCGCCCGCGGCGAGATGCCGAGCTCGGCCGCCATGACGGCTGCCGGGTCGGGCACCGGCCAGGCGAAGAGGTCGATCGAGGCGGCGACCTCGACGCGACCGAGCAGCGCGTCCGCGCCGATCGACGCGGACGTGTCGCCGACCGCGGCGCGCGCGACCCGGGCCATGAGCTCCTGCGGCGGCGGGACCGCGCCGTCCTCACGGCGGTGCGTGAGCTGCGCGGCGCCGACGAGGACGGGGGTGCGGGGATCGAGCGCGGTCATGAAGCGAAGAGTAGTGCGTGCCACTGTCTACTTGGCGGACGGCCGTGCGGCACCTTTGGCGCGACAGTTCCAGGGAACGTGACCTGAGGGGTCGGCGACACCGGCACCGGCGCGCGTCACCCCGCGAGGTGGAGCAGACGACCGGCGTCCCCGCTCACCGTGACGTGGATCGCGCCCGGTTCGCGCACCCAGGCGATGAGGTTCAGTGCAGTGAGGCGGTCGAGCAGGTACTGGAACGCCCGCGCCTGGCGGCCCGAGGCATAGTCGCGCGAGATGTCGAACGAGAAGCCCGTCGTGTGGAGCGAGTAGGCGCGCGTCGCCTCGCGGTTGCGACGCACGAGGAGCCGCTGGTACTCGCGGTCGCGCACCGTGCTCGTCACGACGAGCGGCGCGTCCACGCCCGACAGCTCGCGGACCCCCACCCCGATGTACTCCAGGAGGGCGAGCGCCTCCGGGCGCAGGGCGCGGTAGAGGCGCGCCGACTCGTCGAGACGCCGCGCGAGCTCGCCCATCCGACGGTCGATCGCGAGGCCGTTGCGCGCCATCCGCTCCGGCCCGAGCGCGACGAGATCGCCGGCCGCCCGAGCGTCGCGGACCGCGTCCGGGTCCTCGAAGACGGTCGTCGACCCCTCCGGGTGGAGAACCTCCTCCGCCGAGTTCTTCGCGGTGTGCAGCGCGGCGTGCTCGCGGAGCCCGTCGGGCCCCGCCCGCCAGCGGCGCATGATGTCCCGGGCCGCGAGGACACGCCAGAGGTAGGTCGCGGAGTCGTCCCCGAGGGAGCGCAGGAACTCGAACGCCTCGGCCTTGCGCTCGGGGGTCGTGTCGAAGTAGAGCCGGACGTACGGGACGTCGTCCCCCTCGTCGTAGAGACGCAGCGCGGTCTGCAGGTTGCCGACGCCCATGTGGTAGCCCGCCACCGCGAGGTCGAGACGGTCGGCGAGCTCGCCGCGGGCGAACCGGAGGTAGCGCACGGTCGCCGCGAGCGACTTCA
>JBFIDS010000689.1:0-1834 GCA_041603715.1 Paraconexibacter sp.
CCGCGCGCCGGCGACGAGGTGCGGGGTCGCCTCCCGACGCAGCCGGTTCGTCGGCTCGAGCGTCTCCGCGTAGCGGCGCACGTCCATGACGGCCGGGAGCGCGGTGAGTTGACCGATCACGACGTCCGGCCGTGCCGCGACGCAGGCCGTGGTGACCGCGTCGGCGTCGAAGACGTCGGCGACGTGCGGCTCGACCCCGGCGGCCCGCAGCGCAGCGGCCCGCTCCTGGGAGCGGGTGATCGCCGCGACCTCGTGGCCATCCGCCCGCAGGCGGGAGACGAGGGGCCGGCCCACCGCCCCGGTCGCACCGGCGACGAGCACCCTCATCGCGCACCTCACTCGCTGACCGCGGGGTGGCGGATGAGGAGCACGAGGAGCGCCGTGACGAGCGCGAGCGAGACCGCGTCGAAGACGCCGACCCAGCCGGGGTCCGCGTCGCCGGCGTCCACGACGTGGTTGACCGCGTGCAGGCCGGACTGGACGGCGGCGAGGGCGAGGACGGGGAGCCGCCAGGAGGGCCGGGACGCGGCGACGAACGCGAGGGTGCCGAGCGCGAGCGCCCAGGTCGCGGCGTCGCGGAGGTAGTGATCGTTGCGCTCGCCGAACGGGCCGAGGACGTCGAAGAACGTCCCGGGGGAGACGACCATCCAGACGCCCTGGAGGAGCATGAAGGCGCCGAGGGCCCGCAGGCCGACGACGGCGAGGGAGGAACCGGACATGGCGGCAGGGTAGCCCCCACAGTGGTCCCCTGGGAAGATCCAATCCGATGCTCGAACAGGGGACCGATCATGGCCCGGAGCTCCTCCTCGGACTGAGACGGGCCACGGGCGCGCCGACGCTCGGCGCGCAGGTCGAGGAGGGGCTGCGCGCGGCGATCCGCGACGGTCGCCTCCTCCCCGGCGCGCGGCTGCCGCCGACGCGGACGCTCGCTCGCGACCTCGGGGTGACGCGGCGCCTCGTCGTCAGCGCCTACGAGCAGCTCGCCGCCGAGGGCTGGCTCGACGCGCGCGTCGGCGCGGGCACCTACGTGCGCCGTGCGCTCCCGTCCGCCGGGACCGCGGCCCGGCTCCCCGACGAAGGGCCCGCCCCCACGGCGTTCGGACGCGAGCCCCTCCCCTACGACTTCTTTCCCGGGCACCCCGACCTCTCGGCGTTCCCCCGGGCCGCCTGGGCCCGCGCCGTGCGAGACGCCCTGCAGGAGCTCCCGGACCTCGCCCTCGGGTATGGCGACCCGCGGGGCCTGGAGGAGCTGCGGGCCGAGATCGCCGCGCTCGTCGCCCGCTCCCGCGGCGTCGTCGCCGACCCGTCCCGCATCGTCGTGTGCCAGGGCGCGGCACAGGCGCTCGGGCTGCTCGTCGCGGCGCTCGGCCGCGGCGCGCGCGTCGCGGTCGAGGACCCGTATCTCCCGGAGCACCGCGACCTCCTCGCCCACCACGGCGCCGAGGTCGTCCCGGTCCCCGTCGACGCACTCGGCATCCGCGACGTCGCGGTCGCCCGCGCCGACGCCCGCGCGGTGCTCCTCACGCCCGCGCATCAGTGTCCGACCGGCGTCGTGCTCGCGCCCGGCCGCCGCGCCGAGCTCGCCCGCTGGGCCGACGCGACCGGCGCGCTGCTCATCGAGGACGACTACGACGCCGAGTACCGCTACGACCGAGCGCCCGTCGCCGCGCTCCAGGCGCTCGCGCCCGACTCCGTCGTCTACATCGGCTCGGCGAGCAAGACGCTCGCCCCCGCGCTGCGGCTCGCGTGGCTCGTCGTCCCACCCGCCCTGCTCGACGCGGTCGTCGAGGAGAAGCGCCGCGCCGACCAGGGCTCACCGGTCATCGACCAGGCC
>JBFIDS010000690.1:0-1823 GCA_041603715.1 Paraconexibacter sp.
CGACGCCCTCGGAGCGGCCGTCCTCGCCGGCCGGGTGCGGGTCCTCGCCGCCGGGCGCGAGGCCACCCGGGAGCGCGTCGAGGCGGTGCTCGGCGACCTCGGGATCGAGTACGTGTGGGCGACCGAGGCCGAGGAGGTGCGACGCGTGTGCCGCCAGCGTTACTTCGAGGTCGCGCTCATCGACGCGGGCGCCGAGGACCCCGCGGCCCTCGTCGCGGCCCTCGAGCTGCGCGGGCGGCGACTGCACCGATCGGTCGTCATGTTCACCGACGGCGACCCCGCCCCCGGGGTCGTGCGGCTCGACGCCGAGCCGGTCGCGCTCGCCGACGCGGGCGCCGTCGTCCTCGGGCTCCTCGAGCACGCCGGGTCGACGCGGGTGGGACCCGCCGATCCGAGCGAGGGCGGATAGTGTCAGGGCGATGAAGGGGTCCGACCAGGACGAGGTCGCCGACCTGCGGGCGCGACTGGCCGAGCAGGAGCGCATCGCGGAGGAGAAGGAGCGCCAGCTCGAGCGTTACGCCGCCGATCTGCGTGAGACGTTCAAGCAGGAGCGCGCCCGCTCCCAGGAGCTGAGGGCCTCCTACATGGCGACCGTCCGCGCGCTCGCCAACGCCGTTGAGCGCCGCGACGCCTACACGGGCAACCACGCCGAGCGCGTGGCCGCCTACGGGCTGATGATCGGGCGCGCCGCGGGCCTCACCCTCGCCGACGACCCGCAGATCGAGTTCGGGTTCCTCCTGCACGACATCGGCAAGGTCGGCGTCCCCGACGCGATCCTCTTCAAGCCCGCCCTGCTCACCGGCGAGGAGCGCGCGCTCATGGAGCGCCACCCGATCATCGGCTGGGAGATCCTGCGCGAGATCGACTTCCTCGGGGAGGCGAAGTCGGTCGTGCGCTCCCACCACGAGCGCTGGGACGGGAAGGGATACCCGGACCGCCTCAGCGGGGAGGAGATCCCCGTCGCCGCGCGGATGTTCGCCGTGGCCGACACCCTCGACGCGCTCACGACCGACCGTCCGTACCGGGACGCGCTCCCGTTCGATCGCGCGCGCGTGATCGTGCGCGATGGGTCCGGTACCCAGTTCGACCCGGCAGCGGTCGCGGCCTACGACACGATCGACGACGCCGACCTCGCCGCCGTCCGCGACCGGCTGACATGACGATCCGATGACCGGAGATCCCCCCGTGCCGAAGTCCGTCCTCATCGTCGACGACGATCCGTTCATCCGCAAGCTCATCGCGACGACGCTCGAGGACGTCGCCGGGTTCGTCCTCCACGAGGCGGCCGACGGTGAGGAGGCGCTCGCGGTCGCCGATGCGGTGGGCCCCGCGATCGTGTTCCTCGACATCGACATGCCGCGCCGCGACGGAATCAGCGCCTGCGCCGCCCTGCGCGCGCGCGAGACCGGCCGGGAGGCGACGATCGTCATGCTCACCGCGGCCGCCGGCGCCCACTACGAAGCGGGCGCCCGCGAGGCGGGAGCGGACCTCTTCCTCACGAAGCCCTTCAGCCCGCTCGACCTGCTGCGGCTCGTCGACGACCTCGGGACGCGGTAGCCGCACTGCGCCCCGACATCGGGGAGGTCGGCGCGGGACCTCGGCGCCCCGTTTGGCGGGTCTGCTCCGGTGGGGCCCGTGGTGCCGCGCCGGTCATCCCGCGCCGGCGGGGAGCGACGCGGGACCTCGGCGGCTCCTTGCCCGGACAGCTTGGTGGGGGTGCGGGCGTCCTCGGGTCACGGTTGCTGGCACTGGTCCAGCGAACGTGACCCGAGGATGCACCGAGGGCCGCCCTCGCGGGCGGCCCTCGGGGCGCGTCGTGTGGC
>JBFIDS010000691.1:0-1822 GCA_041603715.1 Paraconexibacter sp.
CGCCGTGGGTGCCCGCATCGACGACGCCGCCCGGGCCGACGTCGCCGCCCGAATCATGCAGCGCGACGACACCCTGTGGGGCCCGCCCGGGCAGCCCGAGGTCGCCGACCGGCTCGGCTGGCTCACCGCTGCGGACACGGCCGACCCCGAGGGCCTCGAGGCGTTCGCAGCGGAGGTCCGCGCCGACGGGATCCGCCACGTCGTCCTCCTCGGAATGGGCGGGTCCTCGCTCGCCCCCGAGGTCATCCGCGCCGCCGGAGGCGACCACGAGGGACATCCGCGCCTCCTCATGCTCGACTCGACCGACGCGGGCGCGGTCCGCGCGGTCGAGGACGCCATCGACCCGACCACGACGCTCTTCATCGTCGCGACGAAGTCGGGCGGCACGATCGAGACGCTCAGTGCGTTCGAGCACTTCCACGCCGTGATGACCGGCGCGGTCGGTGCCCAGGCGTGCGGCAACCACTTCGTCGCGATCACCGACCCGGGGTCCTCCCTCGTCGACATCGCCGAGGCCCGCGATTTCCGTCGCACCTTCCTCGGGGACCCCGAGATCGGCGGCCGCTACAGCGCGCTGTCGCCGTTCGGCCTCGTGCCCGCCGCCCTCATGGGAGTCGACGTGCGCGCCCTCGTCTCCGGCGGCGCCGTCGCGGCCCGTGCCGCGCGCCGTCCGATCAGCACGGGCCTCTGGCTCGGCTGCGCGCTCGGTGAGCTCGCCGCGCGCGGACGGGACAAGGCCACGTTCGTCGTCGATGCCCCGCTCGGGGCGTTCGGCCTGTGGGTCGAGCAGCTCATCGCGGAGTCCACGGGCAAGAGCGGCCGGGGTGCGCTCCCCGTCGCCGACGAGCCCCTCGCCGGACCGGACGCCTACGGCGACGACCGGGTGTTCGTCCACCTCCGTGACGATGACGTCCCCGACGACGACCACGAGGCGGCGCTCGACGCGCTCGCGGCCGCCGGCCATCCGGTCCTCACGCTGCCTGCGCGCGGCGCCGACGACCTCGGGCGGATCTTCTTCGTCCTCGAGCACGCGACCGCCGTCGCGGGCTGGGCGCTCGGCGTCAACCCGTTCGACCAGCCGAACGTCGCCGAGGCGAAGGCGGCGACGAAGACCGTGCTCGCCGAGGGGATCGAGGGCGCCCCCGAGCGCGACGCCGACGACGAGGCGCTCGCCGCGCTCCTGCGCGGGCTCGCGCCCCCGGAGTACCTCGCGATCATGGGGTACCTCGCCCCGGACCCCGCCTTCGACGCCGCGGTCTCCGACCTGCGCGTGATGATCCGCGACGCGACGCGCGCGACGACGACCTACGGGTACGGGCCCCGCTTCCTGCACTCCACCGGTCAGTTCCACAAGGGAGGGCCCCCCGTCGGCCGCTTCCTGCAGATCGTGCACGACGCGGCGGGCCCCGACGCCGACATCCCGGGGCAGACCTTCGGGTTCACGACCCTCAAGCACGCGCAGGCGCTCGGCGATCTCCGGACGCTGCGAGAGACGGGGCGCCCGGCGGAGCGGATCACGCTCGTCGGTGAGGACCCGGCCGCCGCGCTGCGCGATCTCCTCACGCGACTGCGGGGGCTCCTCTAGATGGCCCACATCGGCTTCGTCGGGCTCGGGAAGATGGGCGGCAACATGGTCGCCCGCATCCGCCGGGACTCCGACCACGCGGTCGTCGCCTACGACCGCGACCGCGGCGCCGTCGCGCGCGCCGCGGAGACGGGCGCCACGGGCGCCCGCTCCCTCCCCGACCTCGTCCGCCAGCTCCCCGCTCCGCGCCTCGTGTGGATCATGGTGCCCGCCGGGGCGCCCACCCAGGACACCGTC
>JBFIDS010000692.1:0-1820 GCA_041603715.1 Paraconexibacter sp.
CGTAGCGCGTCGTGTCGAGGTCGCCGCCGGCGACCGCCGCCTCGAAGCGATCACGCCAGGTCGCGAGCGTCGTGACGTAGTGGGGGGTGATGTCCTCGAGTTGGACGTTGCGCAGGTCGGTGAACGCGCCCACGCAGCGCTGGATCTCGCGGACGGACGGCAGGCAGCCGCCCGGGAAGATCAGGCGGTTGATGAAGCTCTTCGTCGCCTTCTCCACGTCGTAGGCGCGGTCGTCGATCGTGATCGCCTGCAGGAGCATCACGCCGTCGCGGGCGAGCCGCTCGCTGCAGACGCGGAAGAACGTCGGGAAGTCGCGCCAGCCGACGGCCTCGATCATCTCGATCGACACGAGCTTGTCGTAGGTGCCCGTGAGGTTGCGGTAGTCCTCGAGGAGGACGGTGACCCGGTCCTCGAGCCCCGCCTCGCGAACGCGCTCCACGGCGAGGGCGTGCTGCTCGCGGGAGATCGTCGTCGTCGTCACGCGGCAGCCGGACCGCCGGGCCGCGTGGACGGCGAGCCCGCCCCAGCCCGTCCCGATCTCGAGCAGGTGGTCGTCGGGCCCGAGGTCGAGCTTGTCGCAGATCCGGTCGAGCTTGTGGAGCTGGGCCTCGTGGAGCGTCGCGCCGGGCTCGGGGTAGATCGCCGAGGAGTACATCATCGTCTCGTCGAGCATCTGCCCGTAGAGGTCGTTGCCGAGGTCGTAGTGGGCGGAGATCTGCCGCTTGGAGCGGCCGATCGTGTTGCGTCGCGCAGTCGCGATCGCGCCCTGGACCGGGGCGAGCACGGGCCGCAGCCGGCGGCGGTAGGCGTCCCCGCGGTGGATGTTGCGCGCGGCGATCCGGACGATCGCGACGAGGTCGTCGGCGTCCCACCAGCCGTCGCGGTAGCTCTCGGCGAGGCCGAGGCTGCCCCGCAGGAGAGCCCGGTACGCGCGCTCGTCGTGGATCGTCACGGTGGCCCGCAGCGGGCCCCCCGACCGGCCCGCGTGCGCGTTCCCGACCGTGGTCGACCCGTGGCGGTCCACGAGGGTCAGCTCGCCGTCGCGGATCCAGTGCTTCAGGAGCCGGTGCAGAACCGTGCGGGTGGTCGTCGGGCGCGTCTCGGAGGTCATGTGAGGTTCTGCTCGTTCGTCGTCGGTGCGGTCGGGATGGGGGAAGTACGGGGCGCCCTTGAGCTTCAGCCTCAGCGCGGTCGAGTAGATGAGCGCGCCGGTCCGCGCGCTCTGGAGGGGGAAGCGCGCGAGCAGGCGGCCCAGGTGGCGCGCATCGAGGGGCTCGCGCCGGAGGTTGAGCGTCGCGTCGAACGTCGCGGTCCCGTCGGCGGCGGTGCTCTCGATGTGGACGCTGAGCGTGTCGCCGGGCGAGGTGAGCCGCCAGCGGTAACGCTGATCCATGCCCATGAGCGGTGAGACGTGGAAGACCTTGTCGACCTCGGCGTCGAGCACGCGGGAGTGCGCGGATCCCGCGACGACGTAGGCGTGACGCTCGTTCCACGGCGTGTTCTCGACGTCGGCGACGACGGCGGCGATCGTCGTGCCGTCGTCCTCGAAGCAGAAGTAGAAGCTCACGGGGTTGAACGCGCGGCCGAACGTGCGCGGGGCGGTGAGTACGCCGATCGGTCCGGTCGGACGGTCGCCGAGGCGCTCCTGCACGAGGTCGCGCACGGCGCGGTCCAGCGGGACGGCCGGATCCCCGAGGAGATCCGCGCGCGACACGGCGCCCGGCGTGCGCGGGCGCCGCGCCGACCACAGCGGATGCTCGAGCACGCCGGCGTCGATCTCGGCGAGGTCGAGGTAGAGCATCCCGACGTCGTGGGTGAAG
>JBFIDS010000693.1:0-1809 GCA_041603715.1 Paraconexibacter sp.
CGAGCGCCGAACCTCGTGCACCCGGTTCTCCCGGGTCACCACGGTGCGGACCGACACGCGCGGTCGCTTCACCGCGCGCTTCGCGATCCCGGCGGGCGCCGCGGCCGCGTCCTACCGAGCGCGGACGCGCGTTCCCGCCGCCTCGCGGTCGCGCAAGCTCTTCCCGACGTTCACCCTCCCCCGCCCGGTGACGCTCGGGTAGGAGGGCGCTACAGGTCGTCGCCCTCGTCGACGACCGTGGCGGCCTGACCGGCGGCGCGGAGCAGCTCCGCGCGCACGAAGCCGTCGAGGTCGCCGTCGAGCACCCGCTGCGTGTCCCCCACCTCGTGACCCGTGCGGTGGTCCTTGACCATCGTGTACGGCTGGAGGACGTAGGAGCGGATCTGCGAGCCCCAGCCGACGGTCTCCGACTCGCCCTTCTCCTTCGCGATCTCGGCCTGGCGCTCCTGCTCGGCCCTCTCGAGGAGCTTCGCGCGGAGCATCTTCATCGCCACCTCGCGGTTCTGCATCTGCGAGCGCTCGTTCTGGCACTGGACGACGATGTTCGTCGGCAGATGGGTGATGCGGATCGCGGAGTCGGTCTTGTTGACGTGCTGGCCGCCCGCGCCGGAGGAGCGATAGGTGTCGACACGGAGATCGTCGGGGTCGATGGTGATCTCCCCGACCTCGTCGACGATCGGGGCGACCTCGAGCCCGGCGAACGCGGTCTGCCGCCGATTCTGGGAGTCGAAGGGCGAGATCCGCACGAGCCGGTGGACGCCCTTCTCGGCGTTGAACAGGCCGTAGGCGTTCTCCCCGCTGGCGCGGAAGGTGGCGGAGGTGATGCCCGCGTCGGTGCCGTCGCTCGCCTCGAGCAGCTCCACGGTGAAGCCCCGGCTCTCGGCCCAGCGCATCTGCATCCGCAGGAGCATCTCCGCCCAGTCCTGCGCGTCCGTCCCCCCCGCGCCGGCCGTGATCGTCACGAGCGCGTCCCCGCCGTCGTACTTGCCCGAGAAGAGACGCTCCTCCTCGAGCGTGGCGAGGCGGCCCTCGATCGAGGTGAGCTGGGCGGCGAGCTCAGCGGCGAACTCCTCGTCCTCGGCGGCGAGCTCGACGAGGCCGTCGAGGTCCTCGACGTCACGTGCGAGCGAGCGGAACCCCTCGGCCCGCCGGGCCGTCCGCGCGTGCTCGGCGCTCACCTTCGCCGCGCGGTCCTGGTCGTCCCAGAACCCGGGCGCGCCCATCTCGTCCTCGAGATCGGTGACCCGTGCCGCGAGCTCGTCGGGGTCGGTGTGCTCGAGCAGGAGCGCCCACTGCTCGCGAATCGCCGCGAGCCGCTGGGCGACGTTGTCGGACGTCGGCGCGGCCATGATGCGAAGCTAGCAGCGAACCGGTGGCGGAGCCGTCCCGCTGGGGTACGGTGACCGGGTGAACCTCATCGCGCTCCCGCTCCTGCCCGCGCGCCTGGCGGTCCGCGCGCTCGACGACGTCCACACGCTCGCGGTCGTCGCCAAGGACGTCAGCGGCCGGATGGACACGCTCGAGGGCAGCCTGGACGAGATCCTCCGGCTCGGCCGCGCGATCGAGACGACCGGCGGGGAGATGCTCCGCATGGCGCGTGTGATGGACGAGCGCGCGGGGGCCGTCCTCGCGCTCGGCGAGCGCATCGACGCGAGGGCGGACGCGATCATCGGGATGGGCACCCGCCTCGACGAGCGCGGAGCCGCGATCGTCGCCGAGGGCCACGAGATCCGCGCCGCCGCCGGGGACGTGACGGCGACCGCCGCCCAGATCCTCGAGGCGCTCCCGCTGCTCGAGCGCGCGCTCGCC
>JBFIDS010000694.1:0-1787 GCA_041603715.1 Paraconexibacter sp.
GCACCGGCGACGAGAGCGCGGCGCGTGGTGCGCGGTCCGCTCATCGTGTCCGCTCGCGGGCGAGCGGCGGCACCGGCGAGGGGGACAGGTCGCAGAGCATGGCCGCCCGCGCGCGGGCGCTCGCCTCCGCGAGCGCGCGTGACTCGTCGGCCGTCTGCGGGAGCTTGCCGGAGTCCGCGCCGCCGTAGACCCTTCGCTCGAGGTGCGGGTCCCCGAACGGGAGCTGGACGTACGCGCCGGGGATCCCGGCGACCGGCGACGGTCCGTTCTCGCGCTCGTCGAGCGGGGTCACCGGCCGTCCGATCGGATCGGGGCGGATCACCTCGATGAGCGACGCGTCGCCGTGCAGGGGGACCTCGACCGGTCCGAGCTGCTCCTTCTCCAGGTCATGCAGGCGGGCGACCAGATCCTCGACGAGACCCGCGTAGCCGGGGTCGCGGGCGAGGTTGCGCAGCTCGTAGGGGTCCTCGGCGAGGTCGTAGACCTCGTACTCGACCTCGCCGGGGATCTCGGTCTGCGGCTTGCCGTCCATCGCGAAGTAGCGCGCGACCTTGAAGCGGCCGGACAGCGCTGCGCGGACGTGCCGCCGCCACGCCGGACCGACGCCCGCGAAGTCCTGCGGCGACCAGACCTCGTCGCACGTGCTCACCGTGAAGTCCGGACCGCGGGCGCCCTCCGGGTCCTCGAGCGCACCGACGAGCGAGCGGCCACGCAGCCACGGGTAGCGCGCCACCGGGTCACCGACGCCGGCGAGCTCGAGGCACGTCGGCACGATGTCGACCGCCGACGCGAGCGCGGACGTGTGCACGTCCTGGCGGAACCGCGCGGGGAACGAGATCGAGAGCGGCATGCGCACCTGCTCCTCGTAGATCGACGGACCCTTCCCCACGCCGCGGTGCGATCCGCCGAGCTCGCCGTGGTCGGACGTCCGGATGATGACCGTGTTCTCGAGGCCGCCCGACGCGTGCAGGGCCATGATGAGCGACGCGTAGTTGTCGTCGGTGTTGACGATGAGATCGCAGTACGTGTTGAGGAGGCGCTTCCAGGTCGCGTGGTCGTCCGGGGCGATCCGCCCGCGGATGAGCGCGGCCCCTTCGTCGTACTGCGCGTGGACGCGCGGCTTCGTCGCCTTGTCGTCGTCGAAGTTCGGAGGGAGCGACACGTCCCAGTCGGGCCGCGTGACGTCGGCGGTGAAGCCGCGCGGGTAGTACGCGATGTCGTGCGGGTTGAGCAGCGAGACGCAGCAGAACCACGGCTGCGTCTGCCCGCCGTGCTCGTGCAGCCAGTCGACCCCCTGCTTCGTCCACAGCGGATCGCTGTAGATCCCGTCGTTGTAGCCCGCGGGCTCCAGCGAGGTCGACAGGTTCGAGAAGTCGAACCCGTGTGGCCCGAGGTAGTTCCCGACGAGCGTGTCGACGGGGCCCTCCGTGACCGAGAGCCCGAGCATCGACAGGTGCCACTTGCCGAAGAAGGCGGTCATGTAGCCCTGGTCGCGGAGCAGGTCGCCGATCGTCGGGATCCGCGGGTCGAGCGAGAACTGCCAGCTCTGCAGGAAGTTGCCGAAGATCCCGTTCTGCGGGGTGTACATGCCGGTCCAGAAGCACGCCCGGCTCGACGAGCACTGCACGGCGGTGTGGTGGAAACGGCGGAAGTTGACGGCGCGGCGGTCCATCCAGTCGCGCGCGGGCACCGGGAGATCCGGTGTCCATTGCGGCGCGCGCTCCTGGTCGCACATGAGGATGAGGATGTTCGGCGGGCGTGCGGGCGCGTCGTCGCCGGTGGCCGCC
>JBFIDS010000695.1:0-1785 GCA_041603715.1 Paraconexibacter sp.
CGCCGCGGGCGCGGCCGGGGAGGCCCCGGACGCGGACGCGACGACGAGCAGGGAGCTGAGGATCGCCGCGACGACCGGGAGGACGCGCGAGCGGCGGCGGACGGACATGGCGGGAGAGCGGCGCGGCATCTGCCCCCATGAGGAGCGGATGGCCGACCCTCGCCCCCCGCCCAGGCGAACGTGGCGCGTCGCCGCTCCCGCGCGTGGTGGGCGATCGGTGATGGGACCGAGCCCCGCCCGCCGCGATCCCGACCGAACGCGCGCCACCGCGCCTGCCCCGCGTCGGGTCACGTTCGACGGACCACGTCCAGCGAACGTGACCTGGGGGCCCGGATGCCTCCCGGCGCGCTCGATCCGCCGCGGGCGCACGCCGCGGCGCCAGACCCGCACCGCCGCGCCACGGCCTGCCTACCCTGAGGCGATGGCCTCCCCCGCCCCTCCCCACCGGCCCGCGCCCGCCTCGACGCCCCACCCCGACGAGCCCCAGCGCGTGTGCCCGCACTGCGCGACCGTCTCGCGCACCCGCGCCGACCGCTGCCCCTGGTGCCGGCGGGCCTACCGGCGTCGGCCCGGGCTCGCGCTCGCGGCGACCGCGGCGGTCTCCGTGCTCGCGACGGTGCTCGCGATCACCGCGATCCTCACCGCGACCGGCGACGAGATCGACCGTGAGCTGTCCCGCGACGTCACCGCGATCGAGAACCGGATCGACCGCGAGGTCTCCCGCGCCCAGGAGGAGATCGAGGCGGAGGTGCGGCGGCTGCGGCGGGCACTCCCGGCGACCTCGGTCCCCTGAGAGCGGCGAGCGCAGGGCGATCCGCTACCCCGTGAGCTCGCGGTAGAGCGCGTTCGCGCTCGTCCCCGTGAGGCGCGCGACGACCGCGGCGGCCGGACGCGGCTTCGCGCCCGCGTCGACGAGCTCCCGCAGCGCCGCCACTCCCGCCTCGAGGTCCCCGTCCACCGCGGGAGCGGCGCCGATGACGACGACGATCTCGCCCTTCACGTCCTCGTCCGAGTAGCGCGCCGCGAGATCGGACGCGGTCCCGCGCACGACCTCCTCGTGCATCTTCGTGAGCTCGCGGCAGACGGCCACCGGGCGGGACGGATCCAGCTCGGCGAGCACCGCGAGCGCCCCGGCGATCCGCCGCGGCGACTCGAACGCGACGAGCGTCTCCGGCGCGGCGAGCAACGTCACGAGCTCGCCGCGCTTGCGCGGGAGGAACCCGCCGCAGCGCCACGTGCCGACCGGCAGGGCGCTCGCGACGAGCGCGGCGAGCGCCGCGCTGGGGCCCGGCAGCACCTCGACGCCGAGGCCGGCGGCGACGCACGCCTCGACGAGGACGTACCCCGGGTCGCTCACGAGCGGCATCCCCGCATCGCTGCACAACGCGACGACCGCGCCGTCCTGCATCCGGCCGACGAGCTCGACGGCGCGCTCGCGCTCGTTGTGCTCGTGGTAGCTCACGAGCGAGGCGGAGACCCCGTAGCGGTCGAGCAGCACGCGTGTGCGCCGCGTGTCCTCGCACGCGACGACGTCGGCCTCCCGCAGCGCGGAGAGGACGCGGAGGGTCACGTCCTCGAGGTTGCCGATCGGCGTCGGGCAGACGACGAGGCGCCCCGCGCTCATCGCTGGGACCGACCTGACGTCACGCGAACGGGCACTCCGCGACGATATCCCACGCATGGCCGACCGCCCCGACGAACCGCCGCCCTACAACGTCTACCGCAGCCGCCCCCGGTTCCTCGACCGGCTCGACCGCGACGGCGCGCCCGTCGGCGGCCGCGCGC
>JBFIDS010000696.1:0-1780 GCA_041603715.1 Paraconexibacter sp.
ACGGTCTCGCCGGGCGCCGCCCGGTCGAGGGTGGCGGCGAGGCGCACGCCGGGGTCGGCCGCTCCCGCGTACCCGACGGCCGGCGGCTCCTCGGCCACGCGGGCGCCGATCGCGCGCTGCCCCGCGGCCGCGGCCTTGACGTGCGGGCAGGAGACGATCACGTGGTCGGGCCCGTCGACGCCCGCCTGCGCGAGCGCGGCCTTCGCCACCTCGCGGATGAGGGGCACGTACGTCTCGAGGCCGAAGCGCTCCTCCCAGACGGTCGCGGCGAGCTCGCCGGGATGGCGCCAGCGGTCGAGCAGCTCGGCGGTGAGCGAGGCCTGGCCGACGATCTCCGCGGCGGCGTCGGGGCCGAAGGCGAAGGCGGCCGCGGCGTCGCCCGACCCGACCTCGTCGGCGGACCCCGGGAGGCCGGTGCGCAGATCGGCGAGGACGGCGAGGCCGCCCTGCGCCGACGCAGCGCGCAGGGCGCCCATCGCGCTGCGCGGCGACCCGGCGACGTCGACCGCGAAGGTGGTCCCCGGCAGGTCGAGGGCGGCGTGGATCGCCGAGGCGTTCGTCTTGTCGAGGTAGGCGGGGGTCGTCGTCGCGAAGTGGAGGGTCGCGGGAACCGGGCCGGCGTCCTCGCCCTCGACGAGCGGGCGCGCCGCGGCGACACCGAGGGTCGTCGAGTCCTCGTCGTAGCTCGCGAGGGCACGCGTCCCCCGGCCGCCGCCGGACCCGAACGTGGAGGCGACCTCCTTGCCCTGGAGGCGGTGGCGTGGCACGTACGCGGCGTAGCTGACGATTCCGAAACCCATCGATTTCCTTCGTACGACTGCATGACCGGACAGACTGTCCGATAGGCTACTACAGCCACCGTGACCCCCGCTCGTCCGATCCACTGCCCCCCGAGGCCCGTGAATGTGGATTCACCGGGGCGTGGGACCCGCGGATCCACATCGACCCGCCCGCGTCCGCGAGAGTGCTCCCCATGACCGTCCCGCCCCCCACCGACATCCGCGTGTCCATCGACGGCGGGATCGCCCACGTCGAGCTGCACCGGCCCGATGCTCTCAACGCATGGACCCCCGACATGGGCCGCGAGCTGCGCGACGCGCTGCGGGCGCTCGGCGCCGACCCAGCCGTGCGGTGCGTGCTCATCAGCGGCGCCGGTCGGGCCTTCAGCGCCGGTGCCGACGTGAAGGTGCCGCGCGAGCTCACGCCCGACGGTGACCCCGACCTCTCCGTCCGGCTGCGGGAGATCTACAACCCGGTCGTCCTCGCGCTCCGGGAGATGCCGAAGCCCGCCGTCGCCTGCGTGCACGGGGCGTGCGCCGGACTCGGCGTGTCGCTCGCGCTCGCCTGCGACCTCGTCCTCGCCTCCGAGTCGGCGTTCTTCCTCCTCGCGTTCGTCCACATCGCGGTCGCCCCGGACGGCGGGTCGATCCCCCACCTCGTCGCGCGGATCGGCCCCGCCCGCACCGCGCAGCTCGCGATGCTCGGGGAGAAGCTGCCCGCCGCGACCGCCCTCGACTGGGGCCTCGTCAACGCCCTCCACACCGACGCGGCGCTGCTCGACGAGGGCCGTGCGCTCGCGGGCCGCCTCGCCTCGATGCCCACGGTCGCCCTCGCGACGGTCAAGGAGCTCATCAACGGCTCACCGCCCGCGGACCTCGCGGGGTTCCTCGCCCGGGAGGCCCAGCTCCAGCAGCGCCACGCGACGACCGCTGACTACGCGGAGGGCGTCGCGGCGTTCAAGGAGAAACGGCGCCCTCGGTTCACGGGGAGGTGAGCCGGC
>JBFIDS010000697.1:0-1771 GCA_041603715.1 Paraconexibacter sp.
GAGGGCGGTCGCCGACCGCGATCTCCACGCGGCGCGGCTTGCGCTCCTCGGGCTTGGGGATCGTGACGGTGAGAACCCCCTTCTCGAAGGACGCGCCGACGGCGTCGGCGTCGACACCCTCGGGGAGGGTGAGGGAGCGCGCGAACGCTCCCGACGAGCGCTCGATGCGCAGGGCGCCGCCGTTCTCGCCGGTCTCGTAGCTGACGGTGCGCTCGCCCTTGACGGTGAGCACCCGGTCCTCGACCTCGATCGTGACGTCGCCGGCGTCGAGGCCGGGCAGGTCGGCGGTGAGCGTGAAGCCGTCCTCGTGCTCGATGAGGTCCATCGCGGGGACCCATCGGCGCAGGGCGCCGCCGGGCGCCGGGGAGGACGGGGCGTCGAAGAACGAGGAGAACAGGCGGTTCATCTCGGACTGGAGGGAGGTGAGCTCGCGAGCCGGCTCCCAGCGAACGATAGT
Source organism: Paraconexibacter sp. (assembly GCA_041603715.1). GTDB lineage: Bacteria > Actinomycetota > Thermoleophilia > Solirubrobacterales > Solirubrobacteraceae > Paraconexibacter. The sequence continues at coordinate 458 of JBFIDS010000697.1, forward strand.
CATGGGGTGGACCTCCGGGTCGGACGGGTGATGTTGACGGTGACGTCGCCCGGTTCAACCTGGCGACGTTCGCCAGTATGAAATCTCAGTCCGAATCTGTCAAGTTCTCAGTCGTCTCGACTGAGATCTGCGTCAGCCCGGGGCATCAGCACTCCCCCGCGTGCGCCGTCGCGTCGCCCGCCCCCGGCAGAACGCGCTCCCACCAGAGGGCGAGGACGTCGAGTTCGTCCGGGGTGAACCGCGAGAGGAACCGTTCCCGCACGCCGGCGAGGTGCGTCCTACGGGCCGCAGCGAGCCTCGCGACGCCCTCCTCGGTGAGAACCGCGAACGATCCGCGCGCGTCGTCGCAGCACGCGGCGCGCACGAGGAGTCCGTCCCGCTCGAGGCGGTCGACGAGGCGGGTGAGGCCGGAGCGGCTGAGGATCACCGAGTCGGCGAGGTCGCTCATCCGCATCCGGCGCCCGGGCGCGTCGTGGAGGACCATGAGCACCTCGTAGGAGATGAGCGGGATGCCGTGCTCGTCGTCGAGCTCGGCGTCGAGTGCCTTCGTGAGCGCCGCGTGGACGCGCAGGAGCCCCCTCCAGGCGGCGAGCTCGCGGGGATTGAGGCCCGCGCCATGGTCGGTCACGGCGGGCCCCGGAGGCCCGGCTCCCTCGTTCGTCGGCGGTGTCGTGGGCGTGGCCATGGGTACGGGCTCCAGAGACGAGGCAGAAGGTTGCGCGCGCAACCGAATGTACCAGTGCGACCCGGCGCCGTGTTATAGTTGCGCGTGCAATCACTTTCGAGGAGGTCCGTCATGAAGCTCCATGGGCTGCACCACGTCACCGCGATCACGGGCGACGCGCCCGCCAACGTCGACTTCTACGCACGCGTCCTCGGCCTGCGCATGGTCAAGAAGACGGTCAACTTCGACCAGCCCGACGTCTACCACCTCTACTACGGGGACGAGAACGGAACCCCGGGGTCCGTCATGACCTTCTTCGAGTTCCCGGGTGCCCCGCGCGGGCGGGCCGGCGACGGCATGGTCCACACGATCCTCTGGCGGGTCCCCGACCTCGCGGCCATCGACGCCTGGGCCGAGCGCCTCGCCGCCGAGGGCGTCCCCGCGCAACGTCTGGCCGAGGACCGCCTGCGCTTCACCGACCCCGAGGGCCTCGCGGGCGATCTCGTCGCGGTCGAGGGCCCCGACGCTCCGCTCGCGGCGGCGGGACCGGGGATCGACCCCGCGATCGCGATCACGGGCTTCCACGGCGTCCGGGCCTACTCCTCGCATCCCGAGGACAGCGCGGAGCTGCTCGAGACCCTCGGCTTCAC
>JBFIDS010000698.1:0-1769 GCA_041603715.1 Paraconexibacter sp.
CCGGCGACTACCCGGTCCTCGTCGGCCGCGGGCTCCTCGGGCGGATCGCGTGGCCGGGGACGGGCCGGCGCTTCGTCGTCTCCGACGACAACGTCGCCGACCTCTACGCCGGGCACGTCGGCGAGCTGAGCGGGCTCATCGAGATCCCGGCGGGGGAGGAGCACAAGACCCTCGCCACCGCCGAGCGCGTCTGGCAGGCGCTCGTCGAGCAGGGCGCCACCCGTGCGGACCACCTCGTCGCGGTCGGGGGCGGCGTCGTCGGCGACCTCGCCGGCTTCTGTGCGGCGACCTACCAGCGCGGCATCCCGGTCGTCCAGGTCCCGACGACCGTCGTCGCCCAGGTCGACAGCGCCTATGGCGGGACGACGGGCGTCGACCTCCCCGAGGCGAAGAACTACGTCGGGGCCTACCACCAGCCCGGCGGGGTCGTCGTCGACGTCGCGACGCTCGCGAGCCTCCCGCCCGAGGAGCACGCCGCCGGGTACGCCGAGGTGGTGAAGACCGCGCTCATCGCCGGCGGGCGCCTGTGGGAGCGCGTCGCCGCGGGCGAGCCCGTCGACGACGAGATCATCCTCGGCTGCGCGCGGTGCAAGCTCGACGTCGTGCGCGGCGACGAGCGCGACGGAGGCCGTCGACAGGTCCTCAACCTCGGCCACACGGTCGGCCACGCGATCGAGACCGTCACGGGCTACTCCCGCCTGCGCCACGGGGAGGCGGTGGGGCTCGGGCTCCTCGCCGCGCTGCGGCTGTCGGGGCAGGACGCGCTCCGCGACGACGTCGAGGCTCTCCTCGCCGCCGCCGGCCTGCCGACCCGCATCGACGGAATCGACGCGGACACCGTCGTCGCGGCCACTGCGAGGGACAAGAAGCGCGTCGGCGCCTCGACCCCCTTCGTTCTCGTCCACGCGCCCGGCGACGTGCGCCACGGCGCCGAGATCCCCGGGGACGCCGTGCGGGCCGCCGTGGCAGAGTTGACCGCATGAGCGCACGCGACCGGGTGGAGGTCATGCACGGCGTCAACCTCGACCAGCTCGGGCGACGCAACCCCGAGCACTACGGCGGGGTGACCTTCGACGAGCTCCAGTTCCGCATCGACGGGTTCGCCTCCGAGCTCGGGCTGCGGGCGCGGTTCTTCCAGACGAACAGCGAGGCCGAGTTCGTCGAGCACCTCCATGAGGTCGAGGGCCTCGCCGACGGCCTGATCCTCAACCCCGGGGCCTGGACCCACTACAGCTACGCGATCCGCGACGCGCTCGAGCTCGCGGGTGTCCCGGCGGTCGAGGTCCACCTCTCCGACGTGCAGAGCCGGGAGGAGTGGCGTCGCCACTCGGTCATCGGCGAGCTGTGCATCGCCACGGTCTCCGGCGAGGGTCCGGATGGGTACCGCGCCGCGCTGCAGCGCCTGAAGGAGGAGCTCGGATGACCGTGCCCCCCGGCGGTCGCGTGGACCGTCTCGCCGCCTCCGTCGAGGACCGCGGGCTCGACGCGCTGCTCGTCACCGACCTCGTCAACCTCCGCTGGCTCACGGGCTTCACCGGGTCCAACGGCCTCGCGGTCGTCGGCGCCGACCGCGGCTCGGGCGCGACGGTCCAGCGCTTCCTCACCGACTTCCGCTACCGCACGCAGATCGAGGAGCAGATCGTGCCCGGGTGGTCGCGTGAGATCCACCAGGACCTCCTCCTCGCGTCCCTCGGCGGCCCGCCCGCCGACCGCGAGGATGCCGCGGTCCGGATCGGATTCGACGACGCGAACATGAGCGTGAAGGACCA
>JBFIDS010000699.1:0-1764 GCA_041603715.1 Paraconexibacter sp.
ACGTCCGCACGAACCGCGCCGAGAACGTCGCGCTGCACCGCCGGTGCTGGACCGCCGTCTCGGACGCCCTCGCGACCGGCGCGTAGCCCGCGCGGCGGGGCGGTTCCGCTTACAGCGCGAGCACCGGCAGCAGCGCCTGCAGCTTGATCTCGGTCTCGGCGAGCTCCGCCGCCGGGTCCGAGTCGCGCACGACGCCCACGCCGGCGAAGCAGCGGGCGACCGGACCGGTGAGGAGCGCGCTGCGCAGGGCGACGCAGAACTCGCCGTCCTCCCCCGTGTCGGTCCAGCCGACGGGTCCTGCGTACCACCCCCGGTCGAGACCCTCGAGCTCCGGGATCAGCCGCTGGGCCCGCGCCCACGGCTCGCCGCCGACCGCCGGGGTCGGGTGCAGCATGCCGGCGAGCTCGACGACCGGGACGGGCTCCGCGAGCTGGGCCCGGATCGGCGTCGCGAGGTGCTGGATGTTCGCCATCTTCACGACGACGGGCTCGTCGGCGGCCGTCACCCACACGCTGCGGGGCCGCAGGGTGGTCGCGATGCGCCGCGTCACGATGCCCTGCTCCTCGCGGTCCTTGGCCGAGCGCAGGAGACGCTCTCCGAGGTGGTCGTCGACCGCCGGGTCCGCGCTGCGCCCGGTCGAACCGGCGAGGGCGAGCGTCCCGGCGCGCATCCCGTCACGGCGGATGAGCAGTTCCGGGCTCGCCGCGACGAAGGCGCTGTCGCCGCGCCCGGCACAGAAGACGAAGCACGAGGGGAACGCGTCCCGCAGGACCCCGAGGACGGCGCCGGCGTCGTGGGCCGTCGGCGCGTGGACCTGGACCTCTCGGGCGAGCACGATCTTCTCGAGGTCGCCGGCACGGATCCGCTCGACGGCGCGCGCAACGGCCCCCTCGTAGTGCTCCGGCGGCATCGCACCCACGACGCGGACGCGCTGGGCCGGGTCAGGATCCAGGAGAGGGAAGTCCGCCTCCCGCAGCTCGGCGGTGCGGGCGGCGAGCCGCTCGACGACCCCGAAACCGTCGTCGTCGGGCCCGACGCACGCGGTGAGCGTGATGCGCACGTCGTCCCCGCGGCGGGCGAGCGCGACCTCGGGGACGTGCATCGACGCGGGGGCGTAGCCCTCCCAGTGCGGCGCGTCGCCACCCTCCGGGGAGAACGCGAACCCGCCGACGGCGACGCAGCCCGCTCCGCGGGGTCCGTCGGGAGGGTCGCACGCGGCGTCGGCCGCGAGGGCCCGCCACCGTCGCGCGACGTCGCGGAAGCGCTCGGGCCCGTGGCCGTCGAGGCTGATCGCGCACCCGAGGGCGGCGAGCGCCTGACCGTCGCGATCGGGCTGCTCCATCGTGAACCACGGCTCCCGGTCGCGCCGTGAGGCGACGGCGACCGCCACCGGATCGATCCCCGCCGGGAGCCGCCAGCTCACGGCGGCGAGCACGCCGTCGGGGCGGTGGGTGCGGGCGCGACGCAGCGCCTGGTCGACGTGGCGCTCCAGCCGCACGCGCTCGGGGGCGGCCAGGACGAAGGGCGGATCGCGGTCGGTACGCGTCGGGGTCGGCACCGCGCCGGATTCTACGCCCGGCGGCCCGGGTGACCGGATCCGCGCCCGGAATGCGGGCACGGATCGCGTCACCGCGGGGCGCCGCGGCGCGCGGACGCGCCTCAGCGACCGCGCGTGAGGGCGATCGGACGCGTGACGCGACGGCCGTCGAGCGTCGCCGTGAGCGTCGCGCGCACCTGGCGTCCCGTGATCGCGTCGACGCGCTC
>JBFIDS010000700.1:0-1762 GCA_041603715.1 Paraconexibacter sp.
ACGATCCGATCGTGAGCCTGCAGGAGGGCTCGACGCCGCTCGTCCTCGCCGAGCGCGTGAGCGAGCGCGTCGGCGCAGAGGTCTACCTCAAGATCGAGGGGGCCAACCCGACCGGCTCGTTCAAGGACCGCGGCATGTGCTGCGCGGTGACGCAGGCGAAGAAGGAGGGCGCCGAGGCCGTCATCTGCGCCTCCACGGGCAACACGGCGGCGAGCGCCGCCGCCTACGCGTCGCGCGCCGGCCTGCGCCCGGCGGTGATCGTGCCGGAGGGCAAGATCGCGACGGGCAAGCTCGCCCAGGCGCTCATGCACGGCGCTCGCGTCATCGCGCTGCGCGGCAACTTCGACGTCGCCCTCGAGCTCGTGCGCCGGCTCGTCGAGCAGCACCCGATCGCGCTCGTCAACTCGGTCAACGAGTACCGGATCCAGGGTCAGAAGACCGCGGCGTTCGAGCTCATCGAGGAGCTCGACGATCTGGACGCGCTCTGCATCCCGGTCGGCAACGCGGGCAACATCACCGCGTACTGGAAGGGCTTCCAGGAGGTGGACCGCTCGCCGATGATGTTCGGCTTCCAGGCCGCGGGGGCCGCGCCGCTCGTCCACGGTGCGCCCGTCGAGAAGCCGGAGACGGTCGCGAGCGCGATCCGCATCGGCAACCCGGCGCGCTGGGAGGAGGCGATGACCGCGATGACCGCGTCGTCGGGCCGCATCGCCGCCGTCACCGACGCGCAGATCCTCGACGCGTACCGCTTCCTCGCGGCCAACGAGGGCGTCTTCTGCGAGCCGGCGCGCGCCGCGTCGGTCGCCGGGCTGCTCGTCCACGGCGCGGGCGACGCGAAGCGGATCGCCTGCGTCCTCACCGGTCACGGTCTCAAGGACCCGCAGACCGCGCTGGACCAGGCGACCGGCGTCGTGCCCTGCGAGCCCGACCTGGGAGCGGTCGAGGCGGCCGTGATGCGGTGATGCAGCGCCGCCGCTCCGTCCGCGTCCCCGCCTCGAGCGCGAACCTCGGCCCGGGGTTCGACACGCTCGCGGCCGCGCTCGCGATCCACGTGGACGTCGAGGTGGAGGAGACGGGCCGGTTCGCGGTCGAGACCGACCTGCGGATCGCGCGCGACCGGCGCAACCTCGTCGTCCGCGGCTTCGAGCGGCTCGCGGCCCCCGACGACTTCACGTTCCGCATCTCGTCGAACGTGCCGCTCTCCGGCGGGCTCGGCTCCAGCGCGGCGGCCTACGTCGCCGGCCTCGTCGCCGCCGACCACCTCTTCGAGCTCGACGCGGACCTCCTCACGCTCGCGAGCGAGCTCGAGGGACACCCCGACAACGTCGCCGCGGCCCTGCTCGGCGGGTTCGTCGTCTGCGCGGACGGCGAGGCGACGCGGTTCGATCCGCCGACGGGTCTCGAGGGCGTCCTCGTCGTGCCGCACGCCGCGGTCCGCACGAAGGAGGCGCGCGCCGCGCTGCCCGCCGAGGTCCCGATGGCCGACGCCGTCTTCAACGTCGCGCACTCGTCGCTGCTCGTCCTCGGGCTCACGAGCGGCGATTGGGACCTCGTCGGGCGCGGCCTCGCCGACCGCCTGCACCAGGATCGCCGCGCGCACCTGTTCCCCCGCTCGGCCGAGCTCGTCTCCCGGGCGGCTGGGCTCGGCGCGCTCGGGGCGACGATCTCGGGGGCGGGACCAACCGTCCTCGTGTGGACGCACTACGAGCAGACCGGTGGAGTCCTCGAGCGCCTGCGCGGCGAGGCCGGCGGATGGGCCGAC
>JBFIDS010000701.1:0-1748 GCA_041603715.1 Paraconexibacter sp.
ATAAGTTTGAACTCGGGTAACCTCGACACGAGATCGTGTCGAGCAACCCCGTCCCCTCCCCCGTCGCCCCGCGCCGCCGCCTCCCCAAGGAGGAGCGCGTCGCGCAGATCGTCGATGTCGCCCACGCCGCGTTCGCGGCCCGCGGCTACGGCGCGGTGACGATGGACCAGGTCGCCGCGGAGGTCGGGGTCACGAAGCCCCTCCTCTACGCCTACGTCGGCAACAAGGAGGAGCTCTACCTCGCGTGCATCACCCGCGATGCGAGCGGCCTCGAGCGGGCGCTCGCCACCGCGATCGACACGGCCCAGGACCCCGGGACAGCCCTCCAGGAGTGCCTGCGGGCGTTCTTCACCTACCTCGAGGGCGACCGCGCCGCCTGGCAGGTCCTCTACGACGAGACCCTCCCGGCCGGCGGCCAGGTCGCCGAGGCCGTCGCCGCCTACCGCGCGCGCCTCACCGACGTCGTCGCCGCGAGCCTGCGCGACCTGCTCCCCGACGAGGACGCTGCGCGGATCGACGCCCTCTCCCACCTGCTGCTCGGCGCCGCCGAGTCGCTCGGCCGCTGGTGGCTGCGGACGCAGTCCGTGCCGCCGGCCGACGCCGCCGATCTCCTCATCCGGACCGTCGCCCCGGGCCTCGCCCGGATGGCGCGCCCCTGACCCCCTGCATCGCACGACCGCACACGACCCAAGGACCTCACCGATGCCCCCCTCCTCCCCACGCCGCGTCGTCATCGTCGGCGGCAACCGGATCCCCTTCGCCCGCTCGAACGGGACCTACGCGCACGCCTCCAACCAGGACATGCTCACCGCGGCGCTCGACGGCCTCGTCGCCCGCTTCGGCCTCGACGGCGTGCGTGTCGGCGAGGTCGCCGCCGGCGCCGTGCTGAAGCACAGCCGCGACTTCAACCTCACGCGCGAGTCGGTGCTCGGCAGCCGCCTCTCCGCCGACACGCCCGCCTACGACGTGCAGCAGGCCTGCGGGACCGGCCTGGAGGCCGTCGCCCTCGTCGCGAACAAGATCGCGCTCGGTCAGATCGACAGCGGGATCGCCGGCGGCGTCGACACGACCTCCGACGCCCCGATCGCGATCGGCGAGGACCTCCGCGAGATCCTCCTCGAGGCCAACCGGGCCAGGAGCAACAGCGATCGCGTCAAGGCGCTGCTCAAGATCCGCCCGCAGCACGTCATCCCCTCGATCCCGCGCAACGAGGAGCCGCGGACCGGTCTCTCGATGGGCGAGCACGCCGCCCGCACCGCGGCCGAGTGGGGCGTCACGCGCGCCGAGCAGGACGAGCTCGCCGCCGCGAGCCACCAGAACCTCGCCGCCGCCTACGAGCGCGGTTTCCACGACGACCTCATGACGCCGTTCCTCGGCCTCGAGCGCGACGAGAACCTCCGCCCGGGCTCGTCCGTCGAGAAGCTCTCGAAGCTGAAGCCCGCCTTCGGGGGTCCGGAGGGCACGATGACGGCGGGGAACTCGACCCCGCTCACCGACGGCGCGTCGGTCGTCCTCCTCGCCACGGAGGAGTGGGCGAAGGAGCGCGGGCTCCCGGTGCTCGCGTCGTTCGTCACCGCGGAGACCGCGGCCGTCGACTACGTCCACGGGGGCGAGGGCCTCCTCATGGCGCCCGCCTACGCGATGCCGCGGATGCTCGAGCGCGAGGGCACCGGGCTCGGGGACTTCGACCTCTACGAGATCCACGAGGCGTTCGCCTCCCAGGTCCTCTCCACCCTCAAGGCGTGGGA
>JBFIDS010000702.1:0-1741 GCA_041603715.1 Paraconexibacter sp.
GGCCGGCTCGCCGAGCACGGAGCCAGGCGCGTCGCCATCGTCGAGCGTGGGCTCGTCGGGGGCGAGTGCTCGTTCTACGCGTGCATGCCGTCCAAGGCGCTCCTGCGCCCCGCGGAGCTGCTGCGGGAGGTGGGGCGCGTCCCCGGACTCGCGCATGTCGCAACGGCGGGGCTCGACGTTCCCGCGGTGCTCGCGCGCCGCGACGAGGTCGTCGCGAACCTCGACGACGCCGGGCAGGTCCCCTGGCTCACCCAGCGCGGCATCGAACTCGTCCGCGGGGAGGGACGGCTCGTCGGGGAGCGCCGCGTCCGCGTCGGTGACGAGGACCTCGTCGCGACCGAGGCCGTCGTCGTCGCGACCGGGACCGGGGCGCTCGTCCCGCCGATCCCGGGCCTCGCCGAGGCCGGCGCGTGGTCGAACCGGGAGATCACGACGGCCCGCGAGGTTCCGCGCCGGCTCGCGGTGCTCGGCGGCGGCGTCGTCGGCGTCGAGATGGCCCAGGCCTGGTCCGCGCTCGGGTCGGCCGTCACCGTGATCGAGGCGCAGGAGGGTCTGATCCCGCGTGAGGAGCCCTTCGCGGGCGAGGAGCTGCGCCGTTCGCTCGTCGAGCAGGATGTCGACGTCCGGCTCGGGCGGCGGGCCACCGGGGTGGACCGGACGGGCGATGAGGTCACGGTCCGCCTCGACGACGGGACGGCGGTCACGGCCGACCGCCTCCTCGTGGCGATCGGTCGCAAGCCCCTCACCGCCGGCCTCGGGCTCGAGACGGTCGGGCTCGAGGAGGGCTTCATCGAGGTCGATGCGCAGATGCGCGTCCCCGGCGTGCCGTGGCTGTTCGCGGTCGGCGACGTCAACGGCCGCTCGATGCTCACCCACTCGGGCAAGTACCAGGCGCGGATCGCCGCCGACGTCATCCTCGGTGAGGAGGCCGCCGCCACGAGCGACGGACCAGGCGCGCCGCGGGTGATCTTCACGGACCCGCAGATCGCCGCGGTCGGACACACCTTGCAGGCCGCTCTCGACGCCGGTCTCGCCGCGGTCGCGGTCGACCTCCCGACGTCCGGGACGGCCGGTGCGAGCTTCCACGGTCGCGGCGCGCCGGGCACGACGCGGTTCGTCGTCGACACCACGTCCGGGCGTCTCGTGGGCGCCACGTTCGTGGGCGCCGAGGTCGCCGAGATGCTCCACGCCGCGACGATCGCGATCGTCGGCGAGGTCCCGATGCGCGTGCTCGCCCACGCGCTCCCGTCATTCCCCACCCGCAGCGAACTGTGGCTGAAGCTCGTGGAGGCCTACGAGCAGGACCACGGGACACTGCACTCCGGGCGGGTGCACGCCGGTGTCTGACCCCCGGCCTGATGCCGCCCCGCGAACCCCGCGCGTCGTCGTGCACGTCCTGAGCGGGTGCGGCCACTGCCACCGCGCGATCTCGCTGCTTGACCGGCGCGCGATCGACTACGAGGTGCGTTCGGGCGACGGGGTCCCCGGGTTCCGCGCCTCGCTGCGGGAGCGCTACGGCGGATCCACCGTGCCGCAGATCGTCATCGGCAACCGGCCGATCGGAGGAGCCTCGGACCTCGCCCGCCTCGACCGGCGCGGCGTCCTGAACGCGCTCATGTCCGGGGAGGAGTTCCCCGCGATCCGCGCCCACCGCCGTCGCTTTCGCCCGCGCGCCTCCCGGTGGGTCGCCGATCTCGTCGAAGTCGACGGGCGCCGCCTCGCCCGGGCGCCCGGCCGGGAC
>JBFIDS010000703.1:0-1741 GCA_041603715.1 Paraconexibacter sp.
ACCTCCGCGACGCGGTCGCCTCCACGGACGCCGTCATCGACGAGCTCGCCGAGAAGCCGGAGCGGGTCGGGGACTTCGTGGAGTCCGCCTCCAAGGTCGTCACCGAGACGGCGGAGCGCCGCAGTGAGCTGCAGGAGGCGATCCGCACCCTTCCGGCGCTCCTCGACGAGGCCGAGCCGACGCTGCGCAGCTTCGAGGAGTTCAACCGGGACGGGACGCCGCTCATCCGCGATCTGCGCGCCGCCGCGCCGCAGGCCGACGCGCTGCTCGCCCGCGTCGAGCCGTTCGCCGCCGCCGCCCGGCCGGCACTGGGCGCGCTGGGGACGGCGTCGACGACCGGCATCACCGCGGCCCGTCGGGCCGCGCCCGTCGTCGCGCTCCTGCGCACGTTCGCGCGGGATGCCGGACCGACGGGCACGAAGCTCGCCGACCTCGTCGTGAACCTCCGCGACCGTGGCATCACCGAGAACCTCCTCTCGTTCGTCTACAACGCGACCGGGTTCACATCGCGCTACGACTCCGTCGGGCACATCGCACCGACGACGGTCTTCCTCGACAGCTGCAGCATCTTCGCGACGACGCCGACACCGAACTGCAGCGCGAAGTACACGACGACCGATGCGCCGGCGGCGACGCGAAAGACGCCGCGCCGCGAGCGAGCGCCGGGCGGGGCCAACGCTCCGGCGGCCGCCGCCGAGCCGGACGCCCCCGCGCCGCAGGCGCCCGCGCCGGCCCCGAACAAGATCGAGCTGCCCGGCCTGCCGCCGATCACCCTCCCGTCCCTGCCCGGCCTGCCCCTCCTCGGCGGCGGCCGGGGCGACGCCGCCCCCGACCCGGATGCCTCCCGCGGCCTCCTCGACTTCCTGCTCGGATGAACCGCTCGCGCTCGAACTTCTCCGCCGGCGATCTGCTGAGCAATCCGATCCTCGTCGGGTCGATGATCCTCATCGTCACGGTGATCGGGGTCATCCTGTCCTACAACTCGAACAAGGGCCTTCCGTTCGTCCCGACCTACCAGATCTTCGCCGAGGTCCCTGACGCCGCGAAGCTCACGCCCGGCGGCTCCGAGGTGCGCATCGGCGGTGCGCGGATCGGCATCGTCAAGGAGATCGAGCCGATGCCTGCCCGCGAGGACGGCCGCGTCTACGCGCGCCTGCGTCTCGATCTCCAGGAGGACCAGAACGATCTCCCCGCCGACACCGAGGTACGGGTGCGCCCGCGGTCGATCCTCGGCGCGAAGTACCTCGACATCATCCGCGGCCGCTCCTCGGAGGTGATCCCGCCGGGCGGGACCATCCCGCTCGACCAGGCCCAGGAGATCGTCGAGCTCGAGGAGGCGTTCAACATCTTCGACGACGAGACCTCGCGCGGGCTGCGCAGCGCGCTCACGAACCTCGGCGACGCGCTCGCCGGCCGCGGCCTCGACATCAACGAGACGGTTGCCGAGGCCGCGCTCGCCCTGCCGCCCGCCCAGCGCGTCCTCGGGGTCCTCGCCGACCCGACGACCGACCTCGACGGCTTCGTCCGCGGGGTCGCGGCGACATCGCGCGCCCTCGAGCCCGTCGCACCGCGGCTGTCCTCGCTGCTCGAGAACGGGACCGCGACGCTCGAGGCCCTCGACGCGGCCGCCCCCGCGCTCGGCGAGACGATCGAGGAGCTCCCCCGCACGAACGTCGTCGCGACCCGCGCGCTGCGCACGGTTCGGCCGGTGCTCGCGGACGCTGCGGACATCGCCTCCGCG
>JBFIDS010000704.1:0-1726 GCA_041603715.1 Paraconexibacter sp.
GACCCGCTCGCCACCGCTCGCGCGGTCGCGGCGCGAGGCGGCTGCGCGCTCGTCGACGGCCTCGGCGGGTGGATCGCCACGGCCCAGCACGAGGACCCGCTGGGCGCACACGCCGACGTGCTCGCCGCCGCGCGCGGCCTCGCCGGTGACCTCAGCCGTGACAGTTCCGTCCAATGTGACCTGGGCCTCCCGCGTGCGACCGGGGGGACGGTCGTCGTCGTCGCCGAGCAGGCCGGTGGGGGCGTCACCCCGCACGACGTCGCCTCGCGCGGTTGGGTCGACCTTCTCGGGGAGGTCACCAGGACGCTCGCCGACGCCGCCGAGCACGCCGAGCTCGTCGTCGCCGGCCGGGTCGTCCCGCTGCCCGCGCCGGATCCGGGCGACGGTCCGCACGGAGTCGCGCTGTCTCCCTGGCGGGCCCGGGACGACCGTTCGTCCTGGATCGCACCCGCGGCTGACGTCCGCCTCAGCACCCCGCGCTCCGGCCTTGCCGATCTGCGCGTGCACGGGGACACGATGGTCCGTCCCGGGGACGCCGACCATGCGGTCAACGTGCTCGCCGGCGGCGCCCCCGACGAGCTGCGCGCGACCCTCCACGCCGCGCTCGACGCCGCCGTCGACCGCTACCCCGACGAGCAGGCGGCCGTCGCGGCGCTCGCCGGGCTTCACGGTCGCCCGCCCGACGGGGTCGTCGCCGGCGCCGGCGCCGCCCAGCTGCTCTGGCTGCTCGGCCCGGCCCTGCGCCCCCAGCTGGCCGCGGTCGTCCATCCCGCCTTCACGGAGACCGAGGCGGGCCTGCGTGCGCACGGCGTGCCCGTCGTCCGGGTCCACCGCGACCCCACCGCCGGGTTCGCGCTCGACCCGATGGCCATCCCGGACGACGCCGACCTCGTCGTCGTCGGGCACCCCGCCTCCCCCTCGGGGACGCTCGACCCGCGCACGGCGATCCTCGCCCTGCGCCGCCCCGGCCGCATCGTCGTCGTCGACGAGGCGTTCATGGACCTCGTGCCCGGCGAGCCCGGTTCCCTCACGGGGTCCGACGCCCCCTCCGACGTCATCGTCGTGCGCAGCCTCACGAAGTCGCTGTCGATCCCCGGGCTCCGCGTCGGCTACGGCCTCGCGGCGCCTGCTCTCGCCAACCGCCTGCGCGCCGTCCGCCCACCATGGGCGGTGAGCGCCCCGGCGCTCGCGGCCCTGGAGTGGATGGCCGCCCGTCCCGGCGCGCTCGCCGCTGCGGCGACCCGCGCCACGCGCGAGCGCGAGGACCTCGTCGTCCGTCTCACGGACGTGCCGGGCCTGCAGCTCTGGCCGTCCCACACGAACTTCGTCCTCGCCCGGGTCGCCGACGGGCCCGCCCTCGTCGCCGCGCTGCGCGCGAGCCGGATCGCCGTGCGGCCATGCGGATCGTTCCCCGGTCTCGACGACGGGCACCTGCGGATCACGGCGCGCGATCCCGCCGCGAACGCCCGGCTCGCGCGCGCCGTCCGCGACATCCTCGCTGAGCCTGCCTCGGCCGCGGTCAGGACGTCCGCGGCCGGCCGAGCGCCGACGACACCAGCACCGGGGACCGTTGCCTGATGCCGCCCCCGCGCCCCGCCCACCCCGCCGCGGCCACACCGCGTGGCGCTCACTCCGCCGCGCCGGACCCGGCGCCCTCCGCGCCCGCCGTCGCCGTCGTCGGCCTCGGCGCCGATGGCTGGCACGGCCTCGCTCCGCCCGCCCGCGC
>JBFIDS010000705.1:0-1724 GCA_041603715.1 Paraconexibacter sp.
ACCGCCACCGCCCGCGTCCGGGGCCGCAGCGCCGTCGGGCGCCGTGGTGTCCGTCGTGGCGGTCGTGTCCGTCGTCGACGTCTCGTCGTCGCCGGCCGGGACCTCGGGAAGGGTCGTGGAGCCCTCGCCCGGCGGGACGAGTTCCGGCGTCTCCCGCGGGATCACGTCCCCGACCTCGTCCCCGCCCCCGCACGCGGTGAGGCCACCGGAGGCGGCGACGATCGCGAGGAGGGCCGTGAGACGGCGGGACATCAGCGGATCAGGAGACGGGCGGCATGCGCCGCTGGCACGTCGGACAGTCGTTGAGGTCCTTCTGGGCGAGCTGGTCGCACCACGGGCAGAAGCGGAGATGCTCGACGGCCCACGGCAGGCGGCTCTCGCTCGGGGCGAGCGGCAGGGCCTTGCCGACGACCTCCAGCTCCTCGCCGGTGTCGCGATCCCGGTAGACGACGCCGGGCTCGGCCTCGAGGAAGATCTCACGCCCCGTCGAGGGGGTGCGCAGTCGGTAACGCTGGCTCATCGCCCTCGCACTCTAGCGAGGCGTGGGCGCGGCCGCCGCGCCCAAGGGGCGCCTCACCCGAGCGCGCCGGCCCTCGGAGGCGGCCCCGCGATCGCGCGTGCGCCCCCTGTCCGACGCGCGCACGCTACCGGGTGGATTCCGTCCACCCGGGACGGATAGGCTTGCGCCGTGATCACCAGTGCTCTCTCCCTGCGCGCAGCGCGCCGCCTCGTCGTCGCCGGACTCGCGCTCGGGTCGGTCGCCTTCGCCGTCGGATGCGGCAGCGACGACACCAACATCGTCGCGGGCAAGCAGCTCTTCGCCGAGAAATGCGGCTCCTGCCACATCCTCGCGCGCGCGGAGACGAAGGGGTTGGCGGGCCCCAACCTCGACGAGGCGTTCAAGCGCGCCCTCGCCGACGGCTTCGACCGGGACGGCGTCGAGGGCGTCGTCCATCGCCAGATCCTGAACCCGCGGATCGGCAGCACGATGCCCGCGAAGCTCGTCGAGGGCGGTGACGCCCGCGACGTCGCCGCCTACGTCGCCGAGGTCGCCGCGCGGCCCGGTGAGGACGAGGGCCTGCTCGCCACCGCCGTGGAGTCCGCCGCATCCGACGAGCCCGCCGTCGCCGAGGGCGGCGTCCTCGAGATTCCCGCCGACCCCGGGGGAGGACTTCTCTACGTCAACTCCACGGCCCAGGCGCCTCCGGGCCCGCTGCGGATCGTGATGCCCAACGAGTCGAGCGTCCCGCACAACCTCGTCATCGACGGCAAGGGCGAGACCCCGGTCGTCACCGGGGAGCCGGGCGAGTTCGAGGCGACGTTCGAGGCCGGGGAGTTCGAGTACTACTGCTCGGTCGAGGGGCACCGGGCGGCCGGCATGGAGGGCGTTCTCACCGTCGGATAGCCGCGAGGCTGCCGGGGTGCCCCGCGCGGCACCTCGTCCCCTGTCGTCGCGTCGGTATCGAGTTGCCGGACCCCCGGGGGCAGTTCGCGTTCAGGGGTGAGGTCTGCCCCCGTGGGCGGACCCGCGGTTGCCGAGCAGCCCCCCACGGGTCAGGTGACCGCGCGGATCGCGAACACGACGGCGATGATGACCGCGGCGACGGCCACGGTCATGAGGAGGAAGCGGAACGCAGCGTCCTCGGACTTCAGCGGGTTCATCGCCGGGGAGTCCGCGTCAGACGATGTAGATCGTGGTGTACACGATGATCCACATGACGTCG
>JBFIDS010000706.1:0-1723 GCA_041603715.1 Paraconexibacter sp.
CCCGCGAAGGTGCGCCACGACGTGCCGGTCGCCCAGGGCGATGCCGTCGCGGGCACCGGGCTCGACGCCGCGCTGCACGGCGTCGACGTCGCCTACTACCTCATCCACTCGATGGAGGGCGCCGGGGGCGGGTTCGACGCGCTCGAGCGCCGCAGCGCCGAGAACTTCGCGCAGGCCGCGAAGCGGGCGGGCACCCGCCGCATCGTCTACCTCGGGGGGCCCGTCCCCGCCGACAAGGTCGCGTCCCGGCACCTCGCGAGCCGCGTCGCGGTCGAGGAGATCCTCCTCGACGCCGCGCCGGAGTCCGTCGCCTTCCGGGCGAGCCTCGTCGTCGGGCACCGCAGCCGCTCCTTCCGGTTCCTCGTGCGGCTCGTCGAGCGCGCCCCGCTCCTGCCCCTCCCGTCCTGGCACAGCAACCTCACGCGCCCGATCGACGAGCGAGACGTCCTCGCCTACTTCCTCGAGGCCGGCACGAGCGACGCCGTCGACGGGCCCCTCTCCCTCGACATCGCCGGCCCCGACGTCCTGAGCTACGGCGGGATGATCGAGCGGATCCGCGACATCATGCTCGTCCACCGGCCCGCCCTGCGGCTGCCCGTCTCGTTCACGCCGGTCGCGAGCAAGGTCGCCGCCGCGATCGCGGGCGAGGACGTCGGGCTCATCGAGCCGCTCATGGAGAGCCTCGACGCGACGCTGCTGCCCCGCGACGAGCGGGCGCAGGAGGTCTTCGACGTTCGCCTGCACCGCTTCGACGCCGCGGTCGAGCGGGCCCTGCGGTCCTGGGAGTCCGAGGAGCGTCTCGCGGCGCGCTGAGCGTCATCGCGGGGCGTCTGGGAGCATCGAGGCGATGAGCGAAGTGACGACGAGCATCGAGATCGCGGTGCCGCCCGCCGAGGTGTGGGCGGTCGCCATGGACCCCGACCGACTCGGGGAGTGGGTGACGATCCACAAGAAGCTGCACAAGCACGACGCCTCCCCGCCACGAACGGGCTCGACCATGGAGCAGTCGCTCGTCATCCGCGGCGCGCCGTTCAAGGTCCGCTGGACGCTCGTCAACTGCGACGACGCGGCGCGGGCCGAATGGCACGGGAAGGGGCCGGCCCGCTCCCACGCCGAGACCGAGTACCGCCTCACCGCGACGAATGGCGGCAGCGGAACGCGGTTCGACTACCGCAACGAGTTCAAGGCCCCTCTCGGCCCGCTCGGTGCGGTCGCGAGCAAGACCCTCGTCGGGGGCGTGCCTGAACGGGAGGCGATCGCCTCCCTCCGCAAGCTCAAGGCGCTCCTCGAGGGCTGACGACCGCGCGGCTCAGCGCAGCGCCGCGGCGTGGAGGGCGGCGGTCTCGTTCTCCTCCATCGCGAGCTCGACGACGCCGTTGACGCCACCCGCACCGACGATCGCGGGGACCGCGGTGACAGCGTCTTCGAGGCCGAACTCACCGCGACACAGGACGGAGCAGGTGAGGAGGCGGCGGGTGTCGTCGAGGATCGCCGCGACGATCGCCACGACGCCCGCCGCCGGAGCGAGCAGCCCGCCGCCCGGGCCGTGGCCGACGTCGAGGTCCTCGGCGGCCGTGACCTGCGCGAGGGCGGCGTCGAGGCCCTCCGACCCGACGACGTCGATCGCCGAGCGGCCGCCGATCGTCGCGGCGGAGGTGAGCGGTACGAGAACGCCGCCGTGGGCGCCGAGCACGTGCGCGTGGACATCGCGCACGTCGACGTC
>JBFIDS010000707.1:0-1721 GCA_041603715.1 Paraconexibacter sp.
CCGGCGTCGCCGGCGCGGTCGCCGGCGCCCAGGACGCCGCGATCTCGGGCGACGGGCACACCGTCGCGTTCGTGGGCGCCCCACACCCGACGACGGACGCCCTCTCCGCCGACGACGACGACGGGTTCCGGCGCGCCTTCGTCCGCCGCCGATCGACCCATCCCGTCGCCCCCAACACGACGCTCTACGTCACCCGTCCGACCGGCACCGGCCCGTTCACCGGTGACGGCGACCTCGGATCGACGACGGGCGCCCGCGCCTCCTCGTGGGACGGCCGCTACGTGGCCTTCGCGTCTTTCAACGACGCGCTCGTCGACACCGCGACGCACCCGGACGCCGACACCGCTGCCGCCCACGTCTTCCGCCGTGACACGGTGACGGGGACGACGGCCCAGCTCGACGTCGCCGGACCCGATGCCGCGACGCCGGGACGGCCGGCCGCGGACGCCGGGTCGTTCGCGCCGACGATCTCGGCGACCGGCAACCGCGTCGCCTTCGACTCCCAGGCGGCCGACCTGCGCCCGGCCGGGTTCGGGGGGAGCAACGTGCAGGTGTACGTCCGCGACGTCGACGCGGGGACGACCGAGCCGGTGAGCCGCACGGGCATCGCGGGTCCGCTCTCGTCGACGTTCTGCCAGGAGTCGGCGATCTCGGGCGACGGGAACCGCGTCGCCTTCCTGTGCGCCGACGGCGCGGACCTCGACCCAGGCGTCGATCTCACCGCGTTCGCGGGCCGCCGGGAGCTCTACGTCCGCGACATCGCCGCCGGAACGACGACGTACGTCCATCAGGCCGATGACGAGTCCGTGCCGACCGACGATCCGACGGCCTTGTCCCTCGACTGGGATGGCTCGCACATCGCCTTCGAGTCGCCCGCGGACCTCGCGCCCGGCACCGACAACGCGGCCGAGGACGTGTTCGTCCGGGACATCGCCGCCGGGACGACGGTCCGCGCGAGCCGGGCGCCGGGGGTCGACGGCGCCGGCGGCGATCAGCCCTCGCGCGCCCCGAGCCTGTCGGGCGACGCGACGCGCGTCGCGTTCGCGACATCGTCGGGCAACCTCCATCCCGAGGCGACGAACGGGTTCGGCGCCGTCCTCGTCCGCGACCTCGTCACGCACGAGGTCCTCCTCGCGAGCGGCGGCAGCGGTGGCGCCGCGCCCGACGGTCACGCCACGCAGGCCTCCCTCTCGGACGACGGGACCGCCGTCGCGTTCCGCTCGACCTCGACGAACCTCCTCGGCGGCGGCACCGACTCGAACGGCGTCGCCGACGTCTTCGTGAAGGACCTCGACGACCTCGCGACCGACCCCGTCCTCGCGAGCCGGTCGGCCTCGCCCGGCGACGCGCTCAGCAACGCCGCCTCGGAGACCCCGGCGATCTCCCCCGACGGGAACTGCGTCGGCTTCGCATCAGCGGCCTCGAACCTCGATCCGGGCTGGTCGACGAGCGACGCGACGCAGGTGTTCCGCCGTGTGGTGAGCGGGGAGTGCCCCGACACGACGCCGCCGGACACCTCGATCGACTCGGGTCCCGCCGGTGCCACGACAGACTCGACCCCGACGTTCACGTTCTCGGCGACCGAGCGTCGCGCGACGTTCGCCTGCGCGCTCGACGGCGGCCCGGCGGCACCCTGCTCGAGCCCGTTCACGACACCGGCGCTGCCGGTCGGCACCCACACCTTCACGGTCGTCGCGACGGACGTCGTCGGCAACGCGGAC
>JBFIDS010000708.1:0-1703 GCA_041603715.1 Paraconexibacter sp.
CCCAGGTCACGTTTGCTGGCTGTAGTCCAGCAAACGTCACCTGGTGCCGGGCACCGCGTGGGAATCGCCGGGGCGGTCCCGGCCCGCCCGTCGGCCCGCGCGGGCGCCCGGCCGCCCCAGGGGGCACGTCTGCTGGAACAGGTCCAGCAAACGTGACCTGGGACTCAGAGATCGAGCAGTTCGACGTCGCGCCCGTCGGCGAGCGCGTGGAGACCGTGGTCGAACGTGAGGACGCGCGTCCCGTGCCGACGGGCGAGCACGATCAGATGGGCCTCCGTCACCTGGCGATGGCCAGCGAGCGGCGGGACGTCGTCGTCGGTGATCGACACGTCGTCGGCGAGGAAGACGTGTCCGGGGGCGGCCCGGATCGCCCGGAGCACGTCGCGGGCCGTCTCGACGCCGACCGCGGTGGGCAGCACCTTCGGGTTCGAGGACACCCGGACGAACCCGCTCTCCGTGAGCGGCGTCGTCGCCCAGGGCTCGGGGCGGCGAGCGGCGAACCACTCACGGATACGGGCGTGGTGGACGTGCGAATCCCAGGCGAGCGCGACGAGGGCGTTGACGTCAAGGAGCACTGTCAATGCTCTTCGAGCGCGCGGGCGACCATCTCGGGCGTGATCGGCGGGGTACCGGCCGGGACCCGGATCACGGGGAGGTCGCCGGCGATCTCCACACGGGCGGGCGTGAGCCCCCGCCGGGCGAGTTCGGAGACGACCTTGCCGAGCGACGTGCGCTGCGCGGTCGCGAGTTCGCGCGCGGCGAGAACCACATCGTCGTCGAGGTCGAGCGTCGTCCGCATGATGCGGTGATGCTAACGCATCAAAGGCCCACCGGATGGCGCCGACTGAAGCCCTTGCGCTTGCCGATCACGGGGCGCCAGCGCACGCCCTTGCGACCGCCGCGGTCGCCGATCGCGCTCGTGTCGAGGCGCAGGCCGGCGACCTCCATGTAGACGTGGCCCTTGTTCGCGTAGATCGTCACGTGGCGACCGGCACCGGCCGCGTAGCGCTTCGCGAACGCGCCGCTCACGAGCGTGGACCGCAGGAGGCCCGCGCGGATGAGGGGATAGCTCACCGCGCCCGAGCAGTCGTAGCCCTTGTCCTCGAGCCGCGTGTGCCCGCCGCCCCACTTGTACGGCTTACCGACGATGCGGTTCGCGGCGGCGATGATCTGCCGGACGCGCTTCGGTGCTCCGCGCGGGATCGCGGCCTTGCCGTTCGTCCTCAGCATCGCGACCCGGCCCGGAACGGAGCCCTTCGTCGTCTTGGGATCTCGATCTCCTCGGGCTGCCACGCGTCCTCGTCGTCCCCGGCGAGCGGCGGATCCAGGAGGTCGGTGATCGGGTCCCCCTCGGGCTCGCCCTGCTCGTCCTCGGCGGGCGAGTCGTCGCCGGGCATGTCCTCGCCGGGCACGTCCTCGGCGGGCCAGCCGTCGTCCAGCCCGTCGTCCTCGGACGGCCACCCCTCCTCGACCTGCTCGTCGCCCTCGGGCGGCCAGCCGTCGGATGGCGCCTGCGCCGCGGCGGGCACGGCGAAGCAGACGCAGAGGCAGAGGAGTGCGACGCCTTCGGACAGGGCGAGGCGGACCGGCGAACGCGACATGCCGTGCCCATCGGCCGGCCGGCCGGGGAGGTGAAGAGGCCCTGGACGTTTCGCCAGGCCCTGAGCGCGCGCGGTGGCGGCGGACCCGCGACGAGCGCCGGG
>JBFIDS010000709.1:0-1701 GCA_041603715.1 Paraconexibacter sp.
CGCCGCCGGCCGGGCGGATGAGGCCGGCGGACGCCACGGAGCGGGCCGCGCTCCACGAGCGCTTCGCCGCGCTGTGCGCCGTGCGGTCCGTGTCGGGGGAGGAGCGGCGGATCGCCGACCTCGTGACGGCGGAGCTGCGGGACCTCGGGCTCACCGTCACCGAGGACGACAGCGCCGTCGAGTCCGGGGCGGGGGCCGGGAACCTCCTCACGCGGATCCCGGCCGCGGCGCCCGATGCGCCCTGGGTGCTGCTCTGCGCCCACCTCGACACCGTCCCGCACGATGGCGATGTCGTCCCCGTCCACGAGGACGGCGCCTGGACGAGCGACGGCTCGACCATCCTCGGCGCCGACAACAAGGCGACGGTCGCGGTCCTCCTGCAGGCGGCCCGACGGCTCGTCCGGGAGCCCGGGCCGGTAGGGGTCGAGCTGCTCCTCACGACGTGCGAGGAGGTCGCGCTCGCGGGCTCGCAGGCCTTCGACCCGTCGGTCCTGCGCAGCCGTGTCGGCTACGTCTACGACCACGCGACGCCGGTCGGCGAGGTCGTCGTCGCCTCCCCGACGTACTTCCGGATCGAGGCGACGTTCCTCGGGGCCGCGGCGCACGCCGGAATCCGGCCGGAGGCAGGGCGCAGCGCGATCCGCGCGGCGGCGCGGGCGATCGCGACGATCCCCCACGGCCGCCTCGACCCGGAGACCACCGCGAACGTGGGGCACGTCCGCGGCGGGCCGGAGGGGGCCACGAACGTCGTCCCGGATCGATGCACCTTCGTCGCGGAGGCCCGGTCGCTCGACCCCGAGCGGGCGGAGCGGGTCGTCGCGGAGATCGTCGACCTCGTCCACGACGCGGCGAACGACCCGGACGATCCCGTGGACGTGGACGTGCACGTCGCCCGGCTCTTCGCCGGCTACCGGCAGCGACCGGACGACCCGGCCGTCGCGATCGCCGCGGGCGCGCTGCGCGCCCGCGGCTTCACGCCGAGCTTCGTCGCGACCGGCGGTGGCTCCGATGCGAACGCGCTCATGCAGCGCGGGGGCCCGCCGGTCGTCAACCTCGCGGGCGGCACCGAGCGCAACCACGAGCTGGGGGAGCGCGTGTCGGACACCGCGCTCGAAGCGATGCTCGACGTCACCTACGCATTGCTCGAGGTCGCGGCGGACCGGCTCCCCGCGGGCCCGTGATGTCACGGCTTCGCGGCGGTCGGTGACGGGGCCGCGACGGCGCTCCGTCGGTCCCGCGCAGATCGCGGCGTCGCGCCCGCTGCGGCGTCCGGGGCGCGGGAGCGTGCACGCATGTGGTTCGGACTGCTCACCCCCGGCACGCATCCGTGCCGCCCCGTGGCCGCCCCGGGCGTCGCCACGCTCTCGTGCTGGAACGACATCGCGCGCGTCCGCCAGGACGGCCCGGTCGAGGACATCGCCACGGGCCTGCGCCGGACCCGGGAGTGGATGCGGACCCGCGGCCAGCGGCCCCGGCCGCCCCGCTGCTTCACGTGTGCCGCGCCGTTCCCCGTCCCCGACGTCGCCGAGGCGGTCCGGGAGGCCGACGAGTGCGACCGTGAGGAGCGGGGCGAGGTGGGGGCGCCCGCGGCACGGAGCGCGGGCGGGCCGTCGCTGCGGGACACGGCCGACGTCGGCGCGCGATGGCGTGCCGCCGGAGCGTCCCGGCCTGCGCTCTTCACCCTCGTGCACCTCGACGACG
>JBFIDS010000710.1:0-1685 GCA_041603715.1 Paraconexibacter sp.
AGGCGGTCGGGGTCGTCGTGGAGCTCCATGAGCGACACGCCCTTCGGACACAGGAACCCGCGGCTGAAGACGTCGTCGCGGTCGCCGCGGACCCGGGTCACCCGCCCGTCCTGGATCGTCAGCTCGAGCCCGCACGTCGCCTCGCAGAGCGGGCAGGTCCGGACCGTCGTCGAAAGGCTCTCCATGGGCTCCAGCCTCGCACACGTATCGGGGCATGACCACCCGATCCGTCCGTCGTTCTCCACTCAGATCCGTATTTTTCCGTCTCAAGACCCGAGGGGTCCCGGACGACCACTCGGGTGCGATGGGAGGCACAGATCCGACAGGGGTCCGGGACTGGACCACGACTCTCGATCCCGCGGGGGCCGCTCGTTGCGAGAGCGCGCTCGACGATCTCGGCCGGCTCCCCGTCTTCGACGGCACGGTCCAGCGGATCCTCGCGGTCGTCGACGACGGCGACGCGACGAACGACGCGCTCGTCACCGCGCTGGGAGCCGACGCGACGTTCGCCGCGAACCTCCTGCGCTTCTCGAACTCGGCCGCGCGCTCCCACAGCGTCCGCGCCGGCACGATCCGCCAGGCGGTGATGTTCGTCGGCCGCGACGCCCTGAGGCGACTCACGCTCGAGACGGCGACGTACCGCTTCCTCGAGCGTTCCCGCGGCAACGGCAACGCCGCCTGCGGTCAGCTCCACCTCCACGCGATGTCGGTCGCCACCGGCGCCTCCGGCGTCGCCGACCGCTCCGGTCACGCCGGGGACATCGCCCATCTCGCCGGGCTCCTCCACGACGTCGGCAAGCTCGTCCTTCCCCGCGCGTTCGGCGAGGACATCCTCGACGACATCGCGCGGGCGGCGCCGTCCGGGCGGGCGCGCGCCGCGATCGAGCGGGAGCGGCTCGGCATCGACCACGCGCAGGCCGGAGCGCTCCTCGCGCGGCGCTGGTCCCTGCCCGAGTCCGTGGCCGCGGCGATCGCCTGGCATCACGGAGGACCGGCCGGCGACGAGTGCCCGACCGCCGAGGTGGCGTGCGTGCAGCTCGCCAACGAGGTCGCGGCGATGCTCAGCGGCGCGCCGTGCGACCAGGACCTGCTCCAGCGGGCCCTCGCGTGCGCAAGTCTGCACGCCGACGTGCTCGATCGCATCGCGACCGAGCAGGCACTCGCGTCCGCGACCGCGCTCGACACCAGCCTCCAGCAGCGGGTCGCGCAGCTCGAGAAGCTCGCGGCGACCGATGACCTCACGGGAATCGCGAATCGCCGCCACTGGACCTACACCGTGCGACGTGCGCTCGCCGACGGCCACAGCGGCACCGTCGTGCTCGTGGACGTCGACGACTTCAAGTCGGTCAACGACAATCACGGGCACCCCGTCGGCGACCTCGTCCTGCGGGAGGTCGCCGCCCTGCTGCGCGGCTACGGGCAGGCGGCCCGGCTCGGAGGCGATGAGTTCGCCCTCTGGAGCACCGCGCCGCCCGCCCAGGTGCACGCGCACGCGGTCGAGCTGCTCGACCAGCTCGCCCACGAGTGCGCCACGCGTGCGGACCTCCCCGACACGATCGGGCTGTCGGCCGGGCTCGCCACGGCTCCCGACCACGGTTCCGATCTCGACGCGCTGCTCGTCACCGCGGACCGGGCGCTGTACGCCGCCAAGCACGGCGGCCGCGGGCGCGTGGAGGTGGCGGTGA
>JBFIDS010000711.1:0-1678 GCA_041603715.1 Paraconexibacter sp.
CCGCCGTCCTCGCCGCCGCCGGCGCGACGGCCGCCGTCGCCCCTGCCGTCGCGTCCGCCATGCCCGCCCGCTGCGAGGCGAGCGCACTGCGCGGCACCGTGCTCGGGGCTGCGACGATCGAGCCGGTCACCGCGAACAGGAACGGCACCCCCTGCGTCGACGCGCAGGGCGGCCTCGCCGGCGCCCTCCCGAGCCCGCTCAACGCGAACCTCGTGTTCGCCCGCACCGTCGCGGAGAACCCCGCCGGCCGGCCCGACCTGCAGCGCGGCATCGCGGTCGGCGGCCTCGCCGGCCTGCGGATCAGCGCGCTGCCCGAGCTCCCCATCACCCTCCCCGTCGACACCGTCCTCGACGCGGTTCCCCCGCTCGTCGTCCCGATCCCGCTCCTGAGCCAGATCCTCATCGGAACCGACGAGCTGACGATCGACCTGCGCCCCGCCCTCCAGGCGCTGCTCCCCGCCGGGCGCCTCCCCACCGTCGATCTCGTCACCGCGGACGCCGTCGTCGCGACCGCGGGAGCCCGCTGCGTGAACGGCAGCCCCGACGTCGCGACGGCCTCCAACGTCCTGGGCCTGAAGGTCCTCGGCCAGGACGTCGTGCCCGGAGCCCTCGTCAACCACTCCCTCACGCTCATCGACACGGCGAGCATCGACCCGTCCGACATCGACCTGTCGCTGCTCACCCTGCCGCTCGGCCTCGACATCCTGAGCCCCACTGTCGGCCCGCTCCTCCAGAGCCTCATCCAGCCCGCCCTCGACCTTCTCCCCGACATCGCGATCCCCGCGACGGTCGCGAACGTGAACGTGAGCGCGGGCGCCAGGACGGAGGCGGCCGGCCTCGTCACCCAGCAGGCGCTGCGCGTGCAGGCCTCGATCCTCGGGCAGCCGATCGCCGACCTCGCCGTCGGTGAGGCCTCCGCGAGCGCCGCCGGGCTCGACTGCACGCCGCCGGCCCCCGCTCCGGCGCCCCCGCCGGCGGCTGTGGACGCCACGCCGACGGCGACCGACCTCGCGCTCGGCTGCACGAAGCGGCGGCTCGTCCTCCAGGACGTGAAGATCCGGGACGGGAAGGTCCAGCTCCTCGGTGCGGCGGACCGGACGCTCGCGGGGAAGACGGTGAGCATCCGCTTCCTCGCGACGAAGAAGGTCGTCGCCCGCGCGAAGGTGCGCGAGGACGGATCGTTCCGTGCCACCGCGCGGGTGCCGTCGAAGCGCCTGCGCTCGACGAACCGCGCGCGCTACCAGGCGAGCGTCGGCAAGGAGAGATCGCTCGACCTCAAGCTCACCCGCCGGATGTCGCTGAAGGGCGTCGCGGTCCGGCGCGGCACGGTCACGATCGCCGGCCGCGTGTCCCGCCCGCTCACCCGCAGGATCTCGACGATCACCGTCCAGCGGCGCGTCTCGTGCAAGAAGCTCGAGACCGTGAAGCGCGTGAAGCCCCGCAAGGACGGGACGTTCCGCATCACGCTGCCCGCGCCGGAGGGCGAGCTCGCCGCGGTCTACCGCCTGAAGACGTTCGTGCAGAAGACGACGCGCAACACGAAGAAGTTCGCGACGTTCACGCTGCCGCGCGCGGTCACGCTCAAGTAGACGGGCCGCCGCAGGGAGCCGCGTCCGCCGCCGTCCGCAGGTCCAGGAGGAGGTGCCCCCAGGGCGACCGGCCGCCGATGCGGTCGGGC
>JBFIDS010000712.1:0-1677 GCA_041603715.1 Paraconexibacter sp.
AGGAAGCCGACCGTGTCCGAGACGAGGACCGTGCGCCCGTCGGGCAGCCGCCAGCGGCGCGTGCGCGTGTCGAGCGTGGCGAAGGGCATGTCCGCCACCAGCTCGTCGGCATGCGTCAGGCGGTTGAGGAGCGTCGACTTGCCCGCGTTCGTGTAGCCCGCGAGCGCGACCTGCGGGAGGTGCGCGCGCTCGCGCTCAGCGCGCATCGTCGCGCGCGAGCCCTTGACCTCCTCGAGGCGCCGCTTGAGCATCGAGATGCGGGTGCGCGCCAGCCGGCGATCGGTCTCGATCTGCGACTCGCCCGGTCCGCGCGTCGCGAACCCGCCGCTCGACACGCCGCCGAGACGCTCGAGGTGCGTCCACAGGCCCCTCATGCGGGCCATGTTGTACTGCAGCTGCGCGAGCTCGACCTGCAGCTTGCCCTCAGCCGAGTTGGCGTGCGCGGCGAAGATGTCGAGGATCGTCGCGGTGCGGTCGACGATCGGGATGCCGATCGCCTCCTCGAGGTTGCGCTCCTGCCGCGCGGTGAGCTCGTCGTCGCAGACGATCACATTCGCGTCGGCGGCCTTCGCGAGCGCCTTGACCTCCTCGAGCTTGCCGGGCCCGAGGTACGTGTTCGGGTGCGGGGCCTCGCGGTGCTGGACGGTCTGGCCGACGACGGCGACGCCCGCGGTGCGCAGGAGCTCGCGCAGCTCGGAGAGGTCGTCGCCCTCCTCGAGGGCCGCGATGCAGAACGCGCGCTGCTTGGCGCGCGCGAACCCGTCTGGCGTGTCGGTCGGGCGTGTCTGCGCCGTGCGTCCGTTGCGGCTGCGATCCATTCCCCCAAGGGTCTCACACCCGAGCAACGGCGCCCGCTCTACCTAGGCAGAGGCTAGGCAGCAGCCCCAGCGGTCGGGTAGCCTCCCCTCAGTGCTCCCGCGGATCGCCGGCCTGCTCGCGGTCACCGCCGTTCTCGCGGGCTGCGGCGATGACCGCTCGACCACCGCCACCGAGATCCGCGTGTCAGCGGCCGCGTCGCTGAAGACCGCCCTCACCGCCTACGGCGACGCGCGCGACGACGTCCGGGCGCGCTTCAGCTTCGCGGGATCCGACCAGCTCGCCGGACAGATCCGCTCCGGGGTGAAGCCTGACCTGTTCGCCGCCGCCGACGCGGCGCTTCCCCGCGACCTGTTCTCCGAGGGCCTCGTCGAGGAGCCGGTCGCGTTCGCGCGCAACGAGCTCGTCCTCGCCGTCCCCTCCGGCGACGATCGGGTCGGCTCGCTCGCCGACCTCGCGCGCGACGGCGTGCGCATCGCGCTCGGCTCGCCCGACGTGCCGGCCGGCGGCTACGCGCGCACCGTGCTCGACGCGCTCCCCGCGGCACAGCGCGCGGCGATCCTCGCCAACGTGCGCAGCGAGGAGCCCGACGTCGCGGCCGTCGTCGGCAAGCTCGCCACCGGGGCCGTCGACGCAGGTTTCGTCTACCGGACCGACGTCGCGGCGGCCGGGGACCGGCTCCGGGCGATCCCCCTGCCCGACGCCGTCGAGCCGACCGTCGTGTACGAGGCCGCCGTCGTCGTCGGCGCGCCGAACGCCGACGCGGCGCGGGAGTTCCTCGACGGCCTCGTTCGCGGGGACGGCGCCGACGCCCTCGCCGCGGCCGGCTTCCTCCCGGCGGAGGTCCCGCCCCGATGACGC
>JBFIDS010000713.1:0-1673 GCA_041603715.1 Paraconexibacter sp.
GCCCGCTGGCGGGAGCTCGCTCCCGAGGAGCAGGAGGCGCTGACGCCGCTGGCCAAGCTCGCCGCCGAGCGCGTCGCGCGTGCGACCGCGGCACGGGCCGCAGCCGACGGTGCGGGGACGGGCGCGCCGGAGGGCCCCGCCGCGCAGGACGACGACGATTACCTCGCGTATCTCGCCTCGCTCGAGGCCGGCGGCGGAGCGCCGGACGGGGATGATCCCGGCGCGGCCCCGGGCTCCGAGGGCCCTGGGGAGTGGCGGTCGACCGGGCCTGACGCCGCGCCCGCTTCCACCGCGCTCCCGACCCTCACTGCCGTCGACCGTCCGTCCTGGGCGCCCGAGACGGCGGCGCCCCCGCCGACCCTCTTCGGGGACGCCGCGCTCAGCGCCGCGCCCGAGCCGCGAAGTCCGTCCTCCGGCGAGCACGACCACGGCCCCGGGACGCCGTTCCCCGGCACCGGGACCTCCGGGGCTCCGTCTCCGGGGCCCCCCGCCCTCGCGCTCGTCCCCGACGTGCCGGCCGCCCGCGCGCCGCTCGACCACGTCACGCCCGAGTCGCTGCTCGCCCTCCTCGGGCTGGAGACGTTCCGTCCCGGGCAGCGCGCGGCGGTGCAGTCCGCGCTCGACGGTCGAGACTCGCTCGTCGTCATGCCGACGGGCGGCGGCAAGAGTCTCTGCTATCAGCTCCCCGCGCTCGCCGGGGACGACCTCACCGTCGTCGTCTCGCCCCTCATCGCGCTCATGCGTGACCAGTGCGCGCGGCTCACCGACCTCGGCCACCCCGCCGTCATGCTCGCCTCCGGAGGGGATGGAGAGAGCAACCGCGCCGCGCTCGACGCCATCCGCGACGGCACCGCGAAGGTCTGCTTCGCTGCCCCCGAGCGGTTCGCCTCCGGCGCCTTCCGCAGCGCGCTGCGCACGCGGGCGCTCGCGTTGTTCGTCGTCGACGAGGCCCACTGCGTGAGCGAGTGGGGGCACGACTTCCGCCCCGACTACCTGCGTCTGTCGTCGGTCATCGCCGAGCTCGGTCATCCGCCCGTCATGGCGTGCACGGCGACCGCGACGCCAAAGGTCGCCGAGGAGATCGCCGAGCGCCTCGGCCTGCGCGAGCCCGAGCGCGTGCGCTCCGGCTTCGACCGCCCGAACCTCTCCTTCGACGTGCTCCCCTTCGACGGCGAGGGCTCGGTCGCCCGCAAGCGCGCGACGCTCGTCGCAGGTGTCTCCATGGAGGACAACCGTCCCGCCGTCGTCTACTGCGGCACGCGCAAGAGCACCGAGGAGGTCGCCGACCTTCTCACGGGGGCCGGGCTCCACGCGGTGGCCTACCACGCCGGCATGTCGGCGGACGTCCGCGCGCGCCGCCAGGACGCGTTCATGCGCGGCGAGGCCGACGTCGTCGTCGCGACGAACGCGTTCGGCATGGGCGTCGACAAGGCGGACGTGCGCTCCGTGTGGCACTGGGCGCTGCCGTCCTCGCTCGAGGCCTACTACCAGGAGGCGGGACGTGCCGGCCGCGACGGCACCCCCGCGCGCGCGGTCCTGCTCGCATCGCGCTCCGACCTCGGCCGGCTCGTGCGCTTCATCCGCGAGGCGGAGGTGACGGTCGAGCAGGTCGGCGCGCTCGTCGGCGCCCTGCGTGCCCGGGCCGGCGCCGACGGTGCGGTGGAGATCGCCGC
>JBFIDS010000714.1:0-1671 GCA_041603715.1 Paraconexibacter sp.
CGACCCGCCGGTCGACCCCGAGAGCGGCAAGCCGTGGTCGACGCGCAACCTCGTCGCGTGCCTGCGGGAGGGCGCCGAGCGCTTCGGCTGGGCCGGCCGCGATCCCGCGCCGGGGGTGCGCCGCGAGGGACGATGGCTCGTGGGAACGGGCGTGGCGAGCTCGACCTACCCGCGCTATGCGCGTCCGAACTCGAAGGCGCAGATCGAGGCTCTCCCCGACGGGGCCTACGCCGTGCGCCTCGGCGCGATGGACGTCGGCACCGGCACCTGGACGACCCTCACCCAGCTCGCCGCGGAGGCGCTCGGCGTCGACGCGGACCGGGTCTCGCTCGACATCGGCGACACGCGGCTCCCCTTCTCGCACGTCCCGGGCGGGTCTGCGGGGATCACCTCGTGGGGGATGACCCTCGACGGCGCCGCGCGCGCGTTCCGTGACGAGCACGGGGACGACCCCGCTCCCGGGGCGATGACGACGGCGGGCGCTCCTGAGGGCGGCGAGGACCCCGCGGAGCGCTACTCGATGCACGCGTTCGGCGCGCACTTCGCCGAGGTCCGTGTCGACGTCGACACCGGGGAGGTGCGCGTGCCCCGGATGCTCGGCGTGTTCGCCGCGGGCCGCATCGTCAACCCGCGCACGGCACGGTCGCAGCTCCTCGGGGGCATGACGTTCGGCCTCTCGATGGCGCTCCACGAGGAGGGCGTCATGGACGAGGCGCTCGGCGGACTCGTCGGAAACGACCTCGCCGGGTACCACATCGCCGCGCACGCGGACGTGATGGACCTCGACGCGTGCTGGATCGACGAGCACGATCCGCACGTGGGCCCGTTCGGCACGAAGGGGATCGGGGAGATCGGGATCGTGGGGGCGGCCGCGGCGGTCGCCTCGGCGGTCTTCCACGCCACGGGCGTCCGCGTCCGTGACCTGCCGATCACGCCCGACAAGGTGCTTCTCGGCCTGGAGGCGGCGCGCGTGGCGTGACCGACGCCCCCGGGCACTTGTCGCCACCGCGGCACGTTCGACGGGACAGTCCCAGGCAACGTGACCTGAGGGTGTCCTCGAGCGGCGCCCGGACCTCCGCGTCCCCGCACGAGCCCGGCGTGCGGGCGCTCAGCGCTCGAGGCCGCAGGCGTCCTGCGCGAGCGCCCGGACGAGGGCCTGCAGCTCCTGGAGCTCCTCAGGGATCGGCTGCGAGTTGTCGGCGAAGCGGACCGTCCCCCGCTCGGCGCGGACGACGTAGGTCAGCTGGGAACCGGGTCGCGGCGGGAGCCGCGGGGTCGTGTCGACGAGGCCGGGCTCACCGTCGTCGGGCTTGCCGTTGAGCTCGCGGGTGATCGCCCGTGCGTCGATGAGCTGCTCGGAGGTGAACTGGCGCTCGGGACCCCCGTTGCAGCGCACGAAGCCGCCGTCGCTCACGCGCATGACGAGGTCGGCTCCGGGATTCGGGCCGGAGCGCTCGACGACGAAGAGATCCGCGGACGGCGTGCCGTCCGCGCACGCCGCGAGCCCGGACGCGGCGAGCGCGGCGAGCCCGGCGGTGAGTAGCCGTCCGCGACGCCTCACACCGCCACCGCCGCTCCGCCGCGCCGCGGATCCCCGGCACCGGTCGCGCCCCCGGTCAGCGGGTCGCGCTCGACCGCCTGGACGCCGCCGAAAAACAGGTTGAGCCCGCG
>JBFIDS010000715.1:0-1650 GCA_041603715.1 Paraconexibacter sp.
CCGAGAACACGGACACGACGACGACGGGGAGCCGCTCGAGGTCGGGGTCGGCCCGCAGCGCGCGCATGACCTCGAATCCGCTCATCCCCGGCATGAGGATGTCGACCGTCATCGCGTCGAACCGCTCGCGACGCAGCCGCTCCAGCGCCTCCGGACCGCTCGTCACGTACGTGGTGTGGACACCGTGGGCCTCGAGGCGCTCGGCCACGACGCGGCCGACGTCCGGCTCGTCGTCGAGGACGAGGACACGCCGCCCGCGCAGGACCTCCCGCGCCGTCGTGCGCGGCTCGCTGACCCTGGCGGCCGGGAGCGTGACCGTGAAGATGGTGCCCTCCCCCGGGGTCGACTCGGCTTCGATCGCTCCGCCGTGGAGCTCGACGAGCGACTTCACGATCGCGAGCCCGAGCCCGGAGCCCTGGGTGCGGTCCGCGTCCCCGATGCGGACGAAGCGGTCGAACACGCGGTCGAGCTCCTCCGCGCTCATCCCGCGTCCGGTGTCCTGCACGATCAGGGCCACGCGTGTCGCACCGGCCGGCCGCGCGCGGATGGTCAGGGTCCCGTCCTCGGGCGTGTAGAGGTGGGCGTTCGTGAGGAGGTTCGTGAGGATCTGGCGCAGCCGTGCGGGGTCGGCCTGCGCGCGCGGGACGTTGGCCGCGACGTCGACGACGAGCCTCTGGCGCTTGGCCTCGAGCCGCGGGCCGAGGAGGGTCGTCACCTCGGCGATGACCTCCGCGAGGTCGGTCGGGCGCTGGTGCAGCTCGAGGCGCCCCGCCTCCACGCGGGCGACGTCGAGGAGGTCACCGACGAGATCGACCAGCCTGTTCGTCGAGGTGAGCACGATCTCGAGGAACTCGCGCTGCCGAGGGGCGAGGTCCTCGGCACCGAGCAGCAGCTCGACGAACCCCTTGATCGACGTGAGCGGACTGCGGAGCTCATGGGAGGCCGTCGACACGAACTCGCTCTTCAGGCGCTCGAGTCGTGCTCGCTCCGAGACGTCGCGGATCGTCCATACGATCCCCTCCGCGTCGCCGAGGCTCGCGGCGGTGATCGCGAGCGTCCGCTCGCCGCGCTCGCGGACGACCTCACCGGAGAGCGCGGCGTCGAGCGGGGCCGGAGGGGGTTGCGCGGGCTCTCCGACCACGTACTCGGGGACGAGGTCCGCCGCCCGGGGGTTGAGGGAGACGACGCGGCCGTCGGCGTCGACATGGACGAGCGCATCGCCGAGGCTGCGGACCGTGATGTCGAGGCGGTCGCGCTCGGCGCGCACGCGGGCCGCCGCCTCCTCGACGTCCCCGGCCATCCGGTTGAACGAGCGCGCGAGCACCCGCAGCTCATCCGGCCCGTCCTCGGTCACGCGCGCGTCCCCGTCACCCTCGGCGAGGCGGGCGCTCGCGTCGACGAGCTCGTCGAGGGGACGGCGCAGCGCGGCGACGAGCGCGGCGATGAGGACGAGAGCGATGAGCAGCGCGAGTCCGCCCCCGGCGATGACGGCGATGAGGGCGCGGTCGCTGTCGGACTCGGCGTCGTCACGGGCCTCGCGGATCCGCTGCGCCTGGCGTGCGTCGAGGGCGACGAGCGGCGCGCGCGCCGCGAGCGGCGCGTCCGCGGAGGCCGGGCGGTCGCGGAGGGTCTGCTGCGCGTCGGCGGCGG
>JBFIDS010000716.1:0-1649 GCA_041603715.1 Paraconexibacter sp.
ACGAGCCGCAGGAGCGGCTCGTCACCGCGCTCGCCGGACTGCTCGGGACCGACGCGACCGGCGCGCTCGAGGCCCTCGCGGCCGGCTGGTCGGCGTGACCGCGCCCGCCGCCGGCGACGCGCAGGCGATCGCGGACATCGTCGACGCGGCCGCCTTCGCCGACCTCCTCGCCGGGTACTGCCTCGAGGTCGAGGAGCGCCAGCAGGTCCTCGTGCGCTCGACGACGCTCGCCGAGCCGCTGCTCGTCGAGCTGCACCGGGCGATCCTGCAGCGCGGCGGCTGGCCGCTGATGCGCGTCGAGATCCCGCGCCTCACCCGCGCCTACTACGAGCACGCGCAGGACTGGCAGCTCGACGACTTCCCGCCGCTCGCGCTCACCGAGGCCCGCAAGATCGACTCGACGGTCGCCATCCAGGCGCCCGAGGACGTCCGGGCGCTCGTCGGGCTCGACCCCGACGTGCTCGTCCGCGGCCGCCGGGCGCGCAAGCCGATCAGCGAGACGATGATGAAGAAGCGGTGGTGCTCCACCCTCTGGCCCACCGCCTCTCTCGCCGAGCAGGCGGGCATGTCGCTCACCGACTTCGCCGCGTTCGTGCGCGGCGCGCTGTTCCTCGACCGGCCGGCCGGCCCGGTCGCGGCGTGGACGGAGCTGCGCGCCTTCCAGGAGCACCTCATCGGCCGGGTGGGTCGCGCGCGGACGATTCGCATCGAGGCGGCCGGGACCGACCTCACGCTCGAGACGAAGGGCCGGCGGTGGGTCAACAGCGACGGCAAGCGCAACATGCCCTCCGGCGAGGTCTTCACCGGACCGAAGGAGGACAGCGTCGAGGGCCGTATCCACTTCGACGTGCCGTCGTCCCCGGCCGGCGTCGAGGTGCGCGGCGTGACGCTCGAGCTGAAGGCCGGCGAGGTCGTCTCGGCCCGCGCCGAGGTCGGCGACGAGCACCTCCAGCACGCGCTGCGCACCGACGACGGCGCCCGCCGCTTCGGCGAGCTCGGCATCGGGACGAACTTCGGCATCGACAGCCCCATCGGCGTGATCCTCTTCGACGAGAAGATCGGCGGCACGGTGCACTGCGCGCTCGGCCGCAGCTACGACGAGACCGGCGGGAAGAACCGCAGTGCGCTGCACTGGGACCTCATCTGCGACCTGCGCAAGGGCGGACGCATCACCGCCGACGGCGCGGTCGTCCAGGAGGACGGGCGCTTCGCCTGACGCCGCGCGGCCCTAGCGTTCGACCTTCTCGAAGCGCGCGTTCCCGACCTTCCACGCCCCGGACTCGAGCTCCAGGCCGAGGACGAGCGTGTCGGACTCGCCACGCAGGACCTTCACCTCGGCCGTCTCCCCGGTGACGGTGGGGACGCCGACCTTCGGTGTCGGACCCCGGAGTGCGCCGACGACCTCCATGTCGCACAGGCCGCCCGGCCGGCGACGCTCCGACGCGGTGACCGTGCCGCACAGGACGGTCACGTCCGCCTCGCGCATCGCGCGCACGTACTTGCGCGCGAGCCGCTGCGCCGTGCGCTCCGCCTCGGAGCTGGGGGCGGTACGCGTGTCGGCAGGGGCCGTCGCGCCGGAGGACTCCGGCGAGTCCGACCCACCGCATCCCGAGAGGACGACGGTGACGACGGCGGCGAGGGCGGCGAGG
>JBFIDS010000717.1:0-1646 GCA_041603715.1 Paraconexibacter sp.
ACATCGCGACGCTGCGCGCGAACCCGGCGATCGC
The DNA here is from genome assembly GCA_041603715.1 of Paraconexibacter sp. GTDB lineage: Bacteria > Actinomycetota > Thermoleophilia > Solirubrobacterales > Solirubrobacteraceae > Paraconexibacter. The sequence goes on from JBFIDS010000717.1 coordinate 35, forward strand.
CGGCACCGCGATCGACGGCCTCATCACCGGCGCCGAGCCGCGGGTGACGACGGACGTCGGCACCGTGATGGCCCGGGTCGGCGACGTCACGGGGACCATCGCGCAGACGCGGGAGGAGGCGGTCAACGATCTCGCCGCCGTCGACGCAGGCACGCTCATCCTCGACACCGCCCTCGCGAACGCGCAGCAGCGCGACGAGGAGATCTCGACCGGCGGCGGGGCGCTCGCCTTCCTCGGGGCGGTCCTCGACCGCGCCGGCGCCGTCTCGGCCGGGGCCAGGGACGCGCTCCGTCGCCAGGCGCAACGCGTCGGTGCGGTCTCGCGCCTGGTCGTCGAGGCCGCCGTCGCGTTCAACGACCTCGTCATGGACGCCGTGCGCAACTCGCCGCTCGGTGGGCTCGTGTCGAGCTTCGGCAAGACGGCCCGGAAGCTCCTCGAGATCAACCAGCGCTTTCTCCTGGGCATCACGTACCTCGTGACCGGGAAGGACCAGCGCCTCATCGACCACCTCAAGGTCGTGCGCGACGACATCGCCGACCTGCGCGCCGAGATGAACGACCGGTTCGATCGCATCGACGCGAGGCTCGACGAGATCTACGGCGAGATGATCACCCGGTTCGACGAGGTCGTCGGCAAACTCGAGCGCATCGAGACCGACCTGCGGGTCGTGCGCGACGAGATCGTGCGCCTCGCGGCGCGGGTCGAGCGCCTCGAGCGCAACGTCTACGCCCTGTTCAAGGACAGCCAGAACCGCGAGCTGTGGACGCAGGTGAACACGGCCATCGGCTGGCGCGAGCGCTCGGTCGGCGGCGCGCCGATGTCGAACGAGCAGTTCCTGCAGTTCGAGGGCTTCTTCTTCAGCTGGGTGACGAACTCCGCCTACGACTCGATCGCGGTCGGCGCGTTCAACCGCCCGTATGACGACGACGCCCTCGAGAACGAGCTCACCGCCGTCCCGCTCGAGGGCAACCTCTCCTACATCAGCGGCCTCGGGGCCGCGCGGTTCGGGATCCCGCCCCTGTCCCCCAACCCGCTCCCGAACCTCCGGGACTTCGCGGTCGCGGCACGCGCGTACTCCGCGCTGCTCGTGGAGAACCCCGAGTACGTCACCGACGGCGTGCGCCAGCGGCTCGACGTGATTCTCGACCGCGGTCGGCAGGTCAGCGCGGCGCTCGCCCGCCTGGGCGTGCGCGACGCTCCGGACGTCGGAACAGGGAGCCGGGCGTTCAACAGCGCGCTCGCCCTGTACCGCTCGTTCGGACTGGATCCCGCCGAGGGGGAGCGGCACTCGGTCGCGAGCGCGCTCGCGGCGCTGGAGACGGCGTTCATCGCCGGCCTGCGGACCCCGCGGGACAACCCGCTGGGTCTGGACCTCTGGGGGTCGCCCGACCAGGTCGGACCGGCCCTCGACTCCGACACGCCGTACACCGAGAACGTCTGCGGTGACACGTCGCCGTTCGGCGTGGGCCTCCAGACGCCGACGAACATGTCCCGCGCGCTCGCCTTCTCCCCGCGCGTGCGCAACGCGCTCCGGCTGGGGACCGGCGACGCCCGCGTCGTCTGCTCCGTGATCCCGACGAACCGCCGGACCGTCTCGGGCAGCGGCTCGAAG
>JBFIDS010000718.1:0-1632 GCA_041603715.1 Paraconexibacter sp.
CACGTCGAAGCGCTTGCCGCCGACCTCCACCGCGTAGGTGTTCTCGACGACCTCCTCGCCGTCCTCGGGCACGTAGGGCGCGGCGACGTCCTGCTCGGTGGCCTTCAGCCAGTCCTTGTCCTCGACGAGGTCCTTGCAGATCGAGCCCTTCGCCCAGTCCTCGGTCGCGAGCAGCGCCTTGTGGAAGGGGATGAGCGTCGTGAGACCCTCGATCTCGTACTCCTCGAGCGCGCGGAGCATGCGCGCCGTCGCCTGCTCGCGGTCGGCGTCCCAGACGATGAGCTTGGACACCATCGGGTCGTACATCGGCGAGACCTCGCCGAAGGCCTCCACTCCCGAGTCGACGCGCACACCGGGGCCCGTGGGCTCCTTGTAGTTGCCGATCGGACCGGGGGCCGGCGCGAAGTTGCGCGGGGCGGACTCGGCGTTGATGCGGCACTCGATCGCGTGCCCACGCATGACGACGTCGTCCTGCGTGTAGTCGAGCTTCTCGCCGGCGGCCGCCTTGATGCCCTGCTTGACGATGTCGATACCCGTCGTCATCTCGGTGACGCAGTGCTCGACCTGCACGCGGGTGTTCATCTCGAGGAAGAAGTACTCGTCCCCCTGGAGCATGCCCTCGATCGTCCCGGCGCCGACGTAGTCGACGGCCTTCGCGGCTTCGATGCCGATCTTGCCGATCCGCTCGCGCATCTCCTCGTCGACGACCCACGGCGGGGCCGGGGACTCCTCGATGAGCTTCTGGTGGCGACGCTGGATCGAGCAGTCGCGCTCGCCGAGGTGGATGACGTTGCCGTGCTTGTCGGCGAGGATCTGCACCTCGACGTGGCGCGGCTCCGGCAGGTAGCGCTCGAGGTAGACCGTGCCGTCGGAGAAGAACTTCTCACCCTCGCGGCTCGCGCCCTCGAAGGCGTCCTTGAGCTTGTCCTCGGTGAGTGCGACGCGGAAGCCCTTGCCGCCGCCACCCGCGGCCGCCTTCACCGCGACGGGGAAGCCGATCTCGTCGTTCGCGATCCGCAGCGCGTCCTCGTAGGTGTCGACCGCGTCGGTCGTGCCGGGCACGATCGGGACGCCGGCCGCCTGCATGAGCTCGCGGGCCTTCGTCTTGGAGCCCATCGCGTCGATCGCGCTCGCCGGGGGGCCGATGAAGACGATCCCGGCCTCGTCGCAGGCGCGCGCGAACGGGGCGTTCTCCGCGAGGAACCCGTAGCCGGGGTGGATCGCCTCGGCGCCCGACTCCTTGGCGACGCCGATGATCTTCTCGACGTTCAGGTAGTTGTCGGCCGCCGGCCCGTCCCCGATGAAGTACGCCTCGTCGGCCTTCTTGGGGTGCAGGGCGTCGCGGTCGGTCTCCGAGTACACGGCGACGGACGTGATGCCCATCTCCTTGCACGCGCGGAAGACGCGGATCGCGATCTCGCCTCGGTTTGCGACCAGGATCTTGCTGAACATGAGGCGCGGAAGGGTACTCGACACCCGGTCGTCGAGGCCGTCTGGCACGCAGGGCGCCACCGCCCTGTGCGGGGGGTCCCCCGGGCAGCGTCAGCGTCCCGGCGCCGGGGCTGCCGCCGCCCCGCCGCCCGGCGCGTGGACGTCGCCGCGAGCCCCTGGGCGTGGATCCGCGGCGGGCGG
>JBFIDS010000719.1:0-1631 GCA_041603715.1 Paraconexibacter sp.
GGAGCCCACCGACGCGCTCGCGCTCGTGAGCGAGAAGCAGCTCGACGGGGCGCGCGCCCCGCGCTTCGCCGACGAGCCCGCGGCGGACACCGTCGTCGCGCGCGGGTGCGCCGCCTCGCCCGGGGCGGGGGTGGGCGTCGCGGTGTTCGACGCGGGCCGCGCGCAGGCGCGCCGACAGGCGGGTGACGACGTCGTCCTCGTGCGACCGACGACGTCCCCGGCGGACATCCACGGCTTCATCGCGGCGACGGCGATCGTGACGGGGCGCGGCGGGCGCACGTCGCACGCGGCGGTCGTCGCCCGCGGCATGGACCGCCCGGCGGTGTGCGGCGTCGGCGAGGTGCGCATCGCGAAGGCCGGCGACGGAACGTTCACCGCGACGATCGACGGGGTCGAGGTCCGCGAGGGCGACACGCTCGCCGTCGACGGGGACCGCGGGATCGTCGCCCGCACCGCACCCCCGCTCGCCGACGCGCTCGCGGACGAGCGCCTCACCCGACTGCTCGCGTGGCGGGAGACGGCGCCCGCGTGACCCCGCGCTTCCCCGAGCTCGGCTTCTACGCCCTCGCCGGCGCGCCGAAGACCCCGCGCGCGGTGATCGACGAGGTCCGCGCCGGTGAGGCGATGGGCCTCGGCACCGCATTCGTGAGCGAGCGGTGGAACGTGAAGGAGGCCGCGACGATCTGCGGGGCCGCGGGCGCCGTGAGCGAGTCGATCCGTATCGCGACGGCGGCGACGAACACGAACACGCGCCATCCGCTCCTCCTCACGTCGTTCGCCTCGACGATGCACGCGCTCACCGGCGGGCGCTTCATGCTCGGCGTCGGTCGCGGCATCAAGCCGGTGTTCGACGCGTTCGGGCTCCCGGCGATCACGACCGCTCAGCTCGAGGACTTCGCCTCCGTCGCGCGGCGGCTCTGGCACGGTGAGACGATCGTCGGCCACGACGGTCCGTACGGGACCTACCCGGTCCTGCAACTCGACACGCGGTTCGACCTCGACATCCCGCTCGGCCTGATGGCGTTCGGGCCGCAGACGCTCGCGCTCGGGGGCCGCGCCTACGACGAGGTCGTCCTCCACACGTTCTTCACCGACGAGACGCTCGTGCGGTGCGTGGAGACGGTGAAGCGCGCCGCCGAGGAGGCGGGCCGCGACCCCGGCGCGGTGAAGGTGTGGTCGGTCTTCGCGACGATCGGCGACCACCTGCCCGAGGACGTGCGGCTGAAGAAGACGGTTGGGCGACTCGGCACCTACCTGCAGCTCTACGGCGACCTCATGGTGCGCACGAACGGCTGGGACCCCGCCGTCCTCGAGCGCTTCCGCGCCGACCCGGTCGTCCAGGGGTTCGGGCGGACGTTCATGGACGCCGTGGGGACGACCGAGCAGCTCGAGCACGTCGCGACGCTCCTTCCCGACGAATGGCTCGCGCCGGCCGCGACGGGATCACCGGCGCAGTGCGCGGCGGCGATCGGCGGCCAGCTCGCCCTCGGGGCCGACGGCGTCATCCTCCACGGCGCGAGCCCGGACGACCTCGCGCCGATCGTCGAGGCCTACGCAGCACCGACCTGACCCCCGCCCCTCCGATGTCCGTCTCCTGCGACAGCAGGGGAACGAACGGACGTCGGACCGCC
>JBFIDS010000720.1:0-1631 GCA_041603715.1 Paraconexibacter sp.
CCAGTCGTCGAGCGGCAGCTCGCCGGAGATGAGCTCGGCGAGACCCGTGGTGACCGGGGCCTCGACGCCGCTGCGCTGCAGCGCCGTCGCGAGCAGCGGCACCGACTCGAGCGCCTCGACCGCCTGTCCGATCCGCGCCGGGATCTCGCGCGTGGGGACGCCCTCGCCGAGCAGCTCCCCGGCGCGGCGGTTGCGGCTCTGCGGGGCGAGCGCCGTCGCGACGAGGTCGCCCGTCCCCGCGAGCCCGATCATCGACTCGGGGCGGGCGCCCTGGGCCTCGGCGAAGCGCCACACCTCGGCGAAGATGTGGCCGGCGGCCGCACCCGCGGCGTTGAGGCCCTGCCGCACCGTCGCCCCCGCGGCGAGGGCGGCGGCGTTCTTCGCCGCGCCGGCGAGCTCGACGCCGACCGGATCGTTGGAGCGCTCGCAGACGACACCCGCGCGGATGAAGACGTCGCTGATCGTGCGCGCGAGCTCCTCGTCGGAGGCGGCGGCGACGAGCCCCGCGCCGGCCGAGACCATCTCGCGGGCGTGGGCCGGACCGCCGACGCATGCGACCCGCTGCGCGCCGAACGCCTGGGCGAGCCGGACGGTCGGGGCGATGCCGTCCGGCGGGACGAGGCCCTTGGAGAGCGAGATGATCGACGCGCGCGGCGAGAGCCCCGCGGCGGGGAGGCCGGAGATGAGCTCCTCGAGGCCGCGGGAGGGCACGCCGAGGAACACGAGCTCGGCCCGGGCGAGCCCGTCGCCGACGTGTCCGACGCGCAACTCCCGGGGGAACTCGACGCCCGGGAGGTAGACCTGGTTCTCGCGGTCCTCCTGCAGGCGCTGGGCCTGCTCGGGGGTGCGGGCCTGCAGCGTCGTGCGGAACCCGCCGCGCGCGAGGAGCACCGCGACGGCGGTCCCGAAGGACCCGGCGCCGACGACGACGGCGCGCCGTCCGAGCGGGGTGGGGAGGCGGGAGGGGCGCTGACGCTCGGACACGGGACGCGCGAGGCTACCGACGGGAGCGCTCTCAGAGGTGCGCGGCGATCCGCGCTCCCGCGGTCTCGATCTCCGCGAGCGTCGGCGCCTCGGCGACGACCTGCAGATCGAGGATGCGGACCTCGAACGGCGTCACGGCCCGCTCGCCGACGACCGCGTGGCACGGGACGCCCGCCTGCCGGGCCCGGAACGCGAGCTCGCCGCACGCCTTGCCCTCGAGGCTCGTCGCGTCGAGCCGCCCCTCACCGACGACGACCGCACGGGCCGCGCGCATCCGCTCGTCCACCCCGAGCGCGCCGAGGACGAACGGGGCGCCCGGCTCGAGCGTCGCGCCGTAGGCGCCGTGCAGGCCGCCCGCGAGGCCCCCCGCGGCGCCGCCACCACGCACTCCGTGCGGGTCGCGGGCAAGGTTGGCGGCGTGGCCTTCGAGGCGGGCCTCCAGCCGAGCGACCGTCGGCGCGTCGGCGCCCTTCTGCGGCCCGAAGACCGCCGCCGCCCGCTCGTAGGGCACGCGGACGTCGCAGAGGACGACGAGCGCCGCGCCGCGCAGCCCGCCGTGCTCCTCGATGGCCGCGATCGCCCCCGCGCCGCCGTCGGTCGTCGCCGATCCGCCGGCGCACACGAGGACGACCTCGGCACCGGCGTCG
>JBFIDS010000721.1:0-1629 GCA_041603715.1 Paraconexibacter sp.
ATGCCGTTCGCGCCCCGGTTGGCGAGCATCCGTGGCGGCGAGTCGCGGGCGGCGGCGAACGTCTCGACGTCGCGGATCGGCATCGAGGCGGCGATGACGAGGGTCGCCTCGGGCGGAAGGACGGCGACGAGCTCGGCGGCGAGGCGGGGCTCGTTCAAGCCGTCCCCGAGCGTCGCCCGCAGGGCGGCGGCCGCGCGTTCGTCTGCGTCCCGCCACGAGGCGAGCCAGCCCTCGCGCGCGGCCGCCTCCTCGGCGGCGTTCTCCTTCGGCGCGCGCCCCGCGAGCGCGGCGAGCACCGCGGCGGGGTCCGCGGCGATGACGAGGTCGCTGACGTGGGCGGGGTCCTGCCAGGCGTCGTGGGGATCCAGGCGCACCTGGATCGCGTCGCGGGTCGCGAGCCACTCGCGCAGCGGCTTGGAGGTCGGCAGGTCCCCTGCCCGCAGGACGACGTCGGGACGCTGCCCGTCCGCGAAGCCCGCGTCGCGCAGGAGGGCGTCGTAGTGGGCGATCGCGTGGGGCCCGGACCTCGCGCCGGCGAGCGGGTCGGCGAGCACGGGCCATCCGTGCGCGGCGGCGAACGTCACCGCCGCCGCCCCCAGCGGGCTCGCGTGCCCGTGCGGCCCGGGGCGCTCGTCGCGTCCGACGACGAGGACACCGCGTCGCGCGGTTCCCACGACACGTCCCGCGAGCTCGACCGCGGCGGGCGGGGCGCCGCCCGGCTCGGCCACCGCGACCCACGCCCGCCCGTCCGGGCGTCCCCCGCCGCCGGGCTCGTCCTCGGGAAGCGGATCGACGGGGACCAGCGGCTCGCGCAGCGGCCAGTTGAGGTGCACGGGCCCGGCCGCGCCGCCCCCGTCGCCACGGGCCGTCGCGACCGCACGGCACGCGAGCGTGCGGATCCAGCGCAGCGTGCCCGCCGTGGCCGCGTCGGGCGCGACCTCGGCGAACCAGCGCGTCGCAGACCCGTAGAGCTTGATCTGGTCGATCGTCTGCCCCGCCCCGGAGCCCCGCAGCTCCGGTGGGCGGTCGGCGGTGAGGACGACGAGCGGGACCCGGGACTCGTGGGCCTCGATGATCGCCGGGAGGTAGTTGGCGGCCGCGGTCCCCGACGTGCAGGCGAGCACGGCCGCCCGCCCGGTCGCCTTCGCCATCCCGAGCGCGAGGAACGCGGCGCCGCGCTCGTCGACGGCCGAGACGCACGGCAGGCGACCATCCGCCGTGAGGGCGAGCACGAGCGGGGTGGAGCGCGAGCCCGGGCTCGTCACCGCGGCGCACGCACCGGAGCGGACGAGCTCGTCGACGAAGGCGCGGAGGAGGACGTGGGTGTCGAGGCTGGCGGTCATGATGAGCCGATGTCGGTGTCGAGGGTGCTGCTGCACGGGTTCGGGGGGAGCGGACGCTCCTGGGACGCCGTGCGTGCCCGGCCGGGGCGCGAACCCTACCCGGCGCTCACGCCCGACCTCCGTGGCCACGGGGAGGCCCTCGGCCGCGGTCTCGTGACGATGGATGCCTGCGTCGACGACGTCCTGGGCGGCCTCCCGCCTCAGTGCGTGCTCGCCGGCTACTCCCTGGGCGGTCGCGTGGCGCTACGGGTCGCCCTGCGCGCCCCGGAGCGCATCGAGCGGCTCG
>JBFIDS010000722.1:0-1616 GCA_041603715.1 Paraconexibacter sp.
CCGCCGCTCAGGCCGAGGTCGCAGTGTCCGGGGGGGTCTGGGTGTTGAGAACCACCCGTCCCTCGTCGAGCGCGAGCAGCACCGGGACGACCGCGATCGCGAGGACGGTGCCGAGCAGCGCGAGCCCCGTGTAGCTCGTCCCCGCGACGACGAATCCGGAGCCGAGGCCGCCGGCCGCGCCCGCGAGCGCGACCCCGAGGTCGACGCTGCCCTGCACCCGGGCGCGGATCGCGAGAGGTGTCGCGTCGGTGACGAGCGCGGTCCCGCCGACGAGGCCGAGGTTCCACCCGAGGCCGAGCAGCGCGAGCGCGACGGCGATGACGAGGACCGTGTCGGCCGGCGCGACCGCGGCGACGAGACCGGCGAGCGCGAGCGTGATGCCGCCCGCGGCGATGACGGGCCGGCGCCCGACGCGGTCCGCGAGCACCCCGGTCACCGGGGAGGGGAGGTACATCGCCGCGACGTGGACGGCGATGACGACACCGGTCGCCGACAGGCCGTGCCCGTGGTCGCGCATGTGGATCGGCGTCATCGTCATCACGGCGATCATCACCGCCTGCGTGATGATCATCGCCAGCCCGGCGAGGCGGACGCGCCGCCGTGCCGCCTCCTCCTCATCGGGGGTCGGCGGCGGGGCGGTCGACGCCCCCGCGCCCGCCGCCCACGCCCGCGCGGTGAGGAGCGGGTCGGGGCGCAGCCAGCCGGTGACGGCGAGCGCCGCGGCCGCGTAGGCGACGGTCGCGAGGAGGAACGGCCCGGCGAGCTCGCGGATCCCGAGGTCGGCCGCGAGCCGACCCGTGAGGTCGACCGTGTTCGGACCGACGACCGCGCCGAACGTCGTCGCGACGAGGACCGCACTCACGGCCCGCCCGCGCCGCGACTCGGCGACGAGGTCGGCGCCCGCGTAGCGCGCCTGGAGGTTCGTCGCGAGCCCCGAGCCGTAGACGAAGAGGGAGGCGAGCAGGAGCGGCACGCTGTCGATCGCCGCGGCGAGGACGACGCCGGCCCCGCCGAGGGCGCCGACCCCGTAGCCGGTGGCGAGCCCGACCCGCCGCCCGGAGGCCTGCGACATCCGGCCCACGAGCAGGGCGGCACCGGCCGCGCCGAGCGTGAACAGCGCCGCGGGGAGGCCTGCGAGGTCGGTCGAGTCGAGCATGTCCTCGGCGAGGAGGGCCCCGACCGTGATGCCCGCGGCGAGCCCCGCGCCGGCGAACACCTGCGCGACGACGAGGACGCGGACCGTCCGCCGGGCGAGGGCGTCGCGCTCGGCGGAGGTCGGGCCGGTCATCGGCCGAGGATACGCCCGCGCTACGGTCCATCAGGTGATCGCGGTCCTCTCGCTCGCCGTCGGGATCGTCCTCGCCGACTCGGCGATCGTCACGCTCGCGCTCCCCGAGATCCTGCGCGAGCTCGACGCCGAGGTGAGCGAGGTCGCCTGGGTGCTCATCGCGTTCAACCTCGTCCTCGCGGTCGCGGCGGTGCCCGCTGCGCGCCTGTGCATCCGCGGCGGCGCGGGATGGGCGGTCGCGGCGGGGCTCGTAGCGTTCGCCGCCGCGTCCGCGGCGTGCGCGGTCGCGACGTCCCTCGAGGTGCTCATCGGCGCCCGGGTCGCGCAG
>JBFIDS010000723.1:0-1607 GCA_041603715.1 Paraconexibacter sp.
GAGCGCCGCGAGCGCCTCCGCGTCGGGGCGGTCCACCTCCTGCACGTCCTCGGCGTCGCGACCCGCGCGGGCGCTCCCGGCGAGGACGAGCGGCAGCGGAGCGTCGCTGCTCTCCCGGTAGAGGCGGTGCGCGGCGAGGAGGAACGCGAGGTTCTTGCGGGGCTCGCCGTCGCCGACGTAGAGGACGTGGCGGACCTCGCGCTCGCGCGGGCGCACGGCGTCGGGCTCCTGACCGGGGCCGTGGCGCGCGACGACGATCCGCTCGGCCGGCACGCCCCAGCGGGCGCGGACGTCGGTCGCCGTGGTCCGCGAGACGGCGACGACGACGTCGGCGCTGCGGGCCGCGCGCCGGTGCGCGCGATGGGCCCAGCGGCGGAACGCGGGGTCGAAGGCCTCGGGCAGCCGCTCGAACGCGAGATCGTGGACCGTGACGACCTGCCCGACCCCGGGCAGCGGGCTGTGGGCGGGGAGCGGGTGATGGACGACGTCGGCCCGTGCCATCCGCGCGCGGCGCGGCAGCTCCGCGGCGGTCCACCAGGCGTCGACCGCGGCGTTGACGAGGCTGCGCATGCCGCCGCCGGCCGGAGCGCGGCGCGCGTCGTTGCTCGTCTCCACGACGTCGACCCCGAGGCCGTCGAGCGCCTGGATGAGCCGTTCGATGTAGACCCCCGTGCCCGAGTGGCCGCGCAGGGCGAACGTCGTGTCGATGAGGACACGCACGGTCAGCGGCCGGCCTGGGGCGCAGAGGGCACGCGCGCATCGTACGTCCCGTACCCTCGCGCTGTGTCCGGTCCCGTCGTCGCGATCCCGGTCGGTCCGAGCGTGCGGGAGTACGGCCGTGCCGGAGACCTCCTCGACGCGCTGCGCGTCCACGGGTCGGGGGTCGCCCGGATCGTGCTCGTCGACGACGACCTCGATCCCGACCACCGGCCGTGGCCGGACGGCGTCGACGTGCTGCGCAACCCGCGCGCAGGACGGGGCGAGGCGGCGCTCGGCGGGTCCTGCTCGGCGGTGATGACCGCTCTCGCCCACGCCCACGCGTGCAGCCCCGGCTCCTGGGTCCTGCGCCTCGACTCCGCCGCGCTGCCGATCGCCCCCTTCGCCGAGCGGATCGCCGCGTGCTGGCGCGCGGGGGACGGGATCCTCGGCCTGCCGGGCGCCGGCGAGCGCGAGGCCGCGCGCAGGCTCTCGCGTCACGAGCGGCCGGTGTGGTTCGCCCCGCCGCGGCGCGGGGTCCCACCGGTGCGTCCCGCGGTGCCCGCGCTGAGCCGCCTCATCGCCGAAGCCCGCGCCCACGGTCATGTCCCCGGGGCGCACCCCGCCGGGGCGGCCTACGCGGTATCCGCCGCGCTCGTCGCCGCGCTCGCCGCCCGGCGTCTGCTGCGCGGGCCACGCCGCTGGGCCACCGCAGGACTGCGCGACGACGAGCTGCTCGCGGTCGCGTCCGGCGCCTGCGGACTGGCGATCCGACGGGTGCCGCAGGACCTCCTCGCGCTCGGCGGGGACGCGCTCCCCGCCCCCCCGGACGACCTCCTCGCGGGGCGAGCCGTCATCGTGCACCCCGTGCGTGACGCCGATCAGGTCCGCGAGGACCACCTGCGCTGGGC
>JBFIDS010000724.1:0-1603 GCA_041603715.1 Paraconexibacter sp.
CGCTCGCCGCCGCGGCCGCCGGTGCGGACGGCATCATCGTCGAGGTGCACCCCGACCCCGACGCCGCGGTCTGCGACGGTCCCCAGCAGCTGCGCACCGACGAGTTCGCAGCCTTCGCGGCGAACGTCGTGCGCGCGGCCGGGCTCGGCGGCGGTGCGCTCGCGGCCACGGACGGCGAAGCGGCCGCCGCATAGGCTCCTCGCGTGCGCGTCGCGATCCTCGGCGTCGGTCTCATCGGCGGCTCCATCGGGCTCGCCGCGCGGTCCCGCGCGGGCGCGCACGTGACGGGGCTCGACCCGGACGGGGCCGCGACCACCGAGGGCATCACGCTCGGCGCGCTGGACGCCGCGGCGTCCGACATCCGCTCCGCGGTGTCCGAGGCCGACGTCGTCGTCGTGTGCGTCCCGGTCGGCTCGGTCGTCGGCGTCGCCACGGAGGCCCTCGCGCACGCGGGCCCGGACACGGTCGTCACCGACGTCGGCTCGGCGAAGGCGCCGATCGTCTCCGCGATCGACGACCCGCGCTTCATCGGCGGGCATCCGCTCGCCGGGGCGGAGACGGCGGGGGTGCGCCACGCCCGGGAGGACCTCGTCGACGGCGCCCCCTGGTACCTCACCCCCCGGCCCGGAACCCCCGGCGTCCCGTTCGAGCGGCTCACGCGGTTCGTCGCCGCGCTCGGGGCGCGCCCGCAGGCGATCGACCCGGAGACGCACGACCGCGTGATGGCCGCGGTCTCGCACCTGCCCCACGTCGTCGCCAACGTGCTCGTCGCCCAGGCGGCGCGGGCGCTCGACGGCGACGGCACGCTCCCCGCGACGGGGCCGAGCTTCCGCGACGCGACACGTGTCGCGGGAGCGAACACCTCGATGTGGACCGACATCTACCTCGCCAACCGCGACGCGCTCGTCGCCGGGATCGACGATGCCCTCGCCCGCCTCACCGCGGTGCGGGCGGATCTCGTCGCCGGGAACGCGGACGCGATCGCGGCGTGGAACGATGCCGCCCGTGACGATCGCGATGCGCTCCTCGGTGTCGGACCCCACGGCGGAGACGTCGTGCAGCTCCGCGTCGCCGTCCCCAACCGGCCCGGCGTCATCGCGGACCTCGCCCTCACGCTCGGGCGCGCGGGCGTGAACATCGACGACATGACCCTCGCCCCCGCCCCGGATGACGAGACCGGTGAGGTCGCCCTCTGGGTGCCCGCGGCGCGCGCCGACCAGGCGCGCTCGCTCGTCACCGGCCTCGGTCTCGCCGTGCGTGAGGGGGAGGAGGGATGACCGCGGGCTCCGACTCCGACGTCGTCCGCTTCGACCCGGTCACCCGCCTGCGCGGCGAGATCACGCCCCCGACGGACAAGTCGATCTCCCACCGCGCAGCGATGCTCGGGGCGATGGCCTCGGAGCCGGTCGTCGTGCGCAACTACCTCGAGGCGGCCGACACGCTCTCCACGCTCGACGCGGTCGCGCGGCTCGGCGCGCTCGTCGCCCGCCATCCCGACGAGATCGTCGTCCGGGGTACCGGGCTGCGGGAGGCCGCCGAGGTCGACGGCCCGATCGACGTCGGGAACGCCGGCACGCTCATGCGCCTGCTGCCGGGCTGGCTC
>JBFIDS010000725.1:0-1602 GCA_041603715.1 Paraconexibacter sp.
AATCGACATTCACGCGCCGAGCGGCCAAGAAGGTGGACCGTGCACCCAGGATCGAAGTTCGATCGACGGGCGCTTCCGCCACACAACGGCTCCGGTCCGGGAGCTCCCGCTGCGCACACCGGGGATCGCTTAAGGCTGCTTCCTTCCGGACCTGACCTGGTTCACGAACCGATGCCGCGCGGGACCCGGGCCATCAGCACCGCCGGCGGCGAGCTCGACCCCGACGACCTCACCCCTCAGCCTGGGGATTCAGCCTCGCTAGAGCGGATTGCGAGCAACAGGGCGCCGCTACCTCCCCGCCTAGCACGGTCCGCGATCGAGCCTACCGCAGAGCCGGACGCGGCCCGCCGCCGACACGAATGAGGGTGCCCTGATCAGGGCACCCGAACCTTCTCCGACTTCCTACGTCGGTTTTGGCTAAAGTGCCGCGCAGGCACTGTTAGGTGCCCCTGATCTCGTCTCCGGAGGCCCATGACATGCGCAAGCTTCTCCTCGTCCTCGCCGTCCTCCTCGCCCCGTTCGCCCTCGCGGCGTGCGGCAGCGACGACGGCGGTGATTCCGAGACCCTCACCGTCTACTCCGGGCGCAGCGAGCAGCTCGTGAAGCCGTTGCTCGACCGCTTCAGCGAGGAGACCGGCGTCGACCTCGAGGTCCGCTACGCCGACACGGCCGAGCTCGCCGCGACGCTCCTCGAGGAGGGCGACAACAGCCCCGCGGACGTCTACTTCGCCCAGGACGCCGGAGCCCTCGGGGCCGTGCAGAAGGCCGGTCTCGCCGCGCCGCTGCCCCAGGCCGCGCTCGACCGCGTGCCGCCGGCGTTCCGCTCGCCCGCGGGCGCGTGGATCGGGACGTCGGCACGGGCCCGAGTCATCGCCTACGACACGCGCGAGCTGCAGGAGGCCGACCTCCCCGACAGCGTCTTCGACCTCACCGACGACGAGTGGAGCGGCCGCGTCGGCTGGGCCCCGACGAACGGCAGCTTCCAGGCCTTCGTCACCGGCATGCGCCGCATCGCGGGCGACGAGCGGACCGAGCAGTGGCTGCGCGACATGGCCGCAGGCGACGTGAAGGTGTTCGACAACAACATCGCGATCCGCGACGCGATCGCCGCAGGGGAGATCGACGCCGGGCTCATCAACCACTACTACGTCCTCGAGGCGCGCGCCGAGGAGGGCGACGACTACCCGGTCGGCCTCCACTTCGTCGGCGGGAACGACCCCGGGTCGCTCGTCAACGTCGCCGGCCTCGCCGTCCTGAAGACCTCCGACCAGATCGCGAACGCGCAGAAGCTCGTCGAGTTCCTCCTGTCGGAGTCCGCCCAGGACTTCTTCCGGACCGAGACGGCCGAGTACCCCGTCGTCGACGGGGTCGCCTCGCCCGACGGCGTGCCCGCGCTCGCCGAGCTCGAGCAGCCGGACATCGACCTGGGCGACCTCGACGACCTCGAGGGCACGCTCGCGCTGCTCGAGCGGGCGGGGGTGCTCTGAGCTCCACCGCGACAGTCGGCGCCCGCCCGCGGAGAGGACTCCGCGGGCGCGAGCGCCATCTCGGCCGGCGCCGGTCGCCGGTCGGGCTCGTCGTCGCCGCCGCGGTCGTGGCCGC
>JBFIDS010000726.1:0-1600 GCA_041603715.1 Paraconexibacter sp.
CCGCCCTTCTCGCAGGCGACGACGACGCGTCCCCCGTCGGAGGCGGCGACGGCCGGGCGCGCCCCGACGCCGGCGAGCCCCGCGTCGACATTGACGGGCGTGCTCCAGAGCCCGCGCTCGAGGCGGGAGACGTAGATGCGGTCGAGGCCCCCCTCGCGTTTGACGTAGGCGACCGCACCGGTTCCGTCGCGGGCCACGTCGACGTCCCCGGACGAGCGGATGTCGGCGGGGCCGTCGATCGGCTCGGCGCCGAAGAAGCCGGCGGACGCCGCCCCGGGGGCGACGAGGAGGGCCAGGGTGGCGAGGGTGGTGAGCGGGGTGATTCGGCGGTGCATCTGTACGGGATCTCCTGTGACCGCCACGAGGCGGGGTGGTTCCGGTGGGTGCGCGCGACGCCGCAACGCTGCCATGTCGGGCGGTCGAACCGCGCCGGTTCCGGGGTTGCAACCGTCGAGGCCGCCCGGAGTTACGCCGCGGCGACGATTCCCTCTGCGGCGGCCTCGGCGAGGAAGCCGTCGACCTCCGCCTCCACGCGGGCCGCGTCCCAGCCCAGCTCGGGGGCCATGGCCCTCGCGACGCGGCGGGCGGTGACACCGTCGGCGGCCGCGACATCGCGCGCGGCGGTCAGCCCGAGGCGGGTCCGGCGGAGCATCACATCGCCCACCGAGCGCGCCTGCTCGTGGCGGGCGGCGTGCACGACCTCGGCGAGGAGGTCCGCCGGGCCGTCGGCGACGACCGGCTGCGCGAGCTCACCGCGCTCGCCCGCGATCCGCAGGACGTCCCGGGCGACGTGGCCGTAGCGGCCCGCGAGGTGCGCATAGGCGGCCTCCGGGACCCCCTCGACGCGGGGCAGCTCCTCGGCGGCCACGGCGAGCCCGAGGGGGATCTCGTGCGTGCGGCACGGCGTGTCCGACGCGTCGCGCTCGACGAGCCTGTCGACCGTCATCTTCGCCATGCGCCGCCACGTCGTGAGCTTCCCGCCCGTGATCGTGATCATCCCGCTCGACGTCTCGTACAGCTCGGCCTTGCGGGAGATGTCGACCGACTTGCCCGTGTCCCCGGTCGAGATCAGGGGGCGGACGCCCGCGTAGGCGCCCGTGATGTCGGCGACCTCCAGGGACGTGCCGAAGAAGCCGTTCGTCGCCTCGAGGAGGTACTCGAGGTCCTCCGGGGCGGGCTTGACGTGCTCGAGGTCGGCGTCGGGGTCGTAGTCGTTGTCCGTCGTCCCGATGAGCGTCGAGCCGAGCCACGGGAGCGCGAAGATCGTGCGCCCGCCGCCGGCCGGGACGATCGCGCCGCTCGAGAGCGGCACGTCCTTGGACGACAGCGTGATGTGCGTCCCGCGGCTCGGGCGGATGATCGGGACCTCCGCCTCGTCGTGGAGCTCCTCCGGGCGGAGCTGGTCGGCCCACACGCCGGTCGCGTTGACGACGTTCTCCGCCCGCACGTCGAACGTGTCGCCGCTCGCGACGTCGCGGACGTGGACACCGCGGGCCTGCCCGTTCTCCTCGAGCAGCCCGGTCACCTCGAGGCCGTTCGCACAGACCGCCCCGAACCGCTCCGCCTCCTGCAGGACCGTCATCACGAGGCGGCTGTCGTC
>JBFIDS010000727.1:0-1597 GCA_041603715.1 Paraconexibacter sp.
CTGGGCGATCGCATCGATCTCCGCGGCGCTCAGCGCGTGGCCGATGATCTGCTCGACGACGTGCCGGACGAGATCGAGGCGCCGGCTCACGGCATCGGACATCGCACCATCGGCGGGACCCGCTCGGCGCGACGCCCGCGCCGCGGCGGCCGCGATCTCCGCCGTGTCGCGCCGGGAACCGTCGCGTGCGGGAGCAGGGGCCAGCGCCGCGGGGACGCGGGCCTCTTTGAACGTGAAGGTTGTCGACCGGCCGGCTGCGGCCAGGTCGGAAGCGGTGATGTGCATCCTTGCGCCCTCCTGATCCTCCGTGATCGGTCGATGGGCTACGGAGAGGATCGGCGACGCTCGCCGATCGCGCAAGGCCCCCTGGACGGATGGTCGGAACGCGCGCCCGGCAGGAGCGCTCCGGGTGCGAGGACCTCCCGGAGCCTCAGCGCGTGGAGAGCGCCGCGAGCACGCGCTCGAGCGGCACCGCACCGCGGTAGGCGCCGCCCGCGTCGACGCAGATCACGGGGTCCCAGCGTCGTGCGAGTGGGCGCGCGAGGGCGCGGCGGACGAGATCGTCGAGGGCGGTGGCGGCGAGGACGCACAGCGGCTCACGGGGCTGTCCCCCGCGTGCGAGCTCGAGCCGGTCGATCACCCCGAGGGGCCGGCCCCCCTCCCCGACGACCACGACGTGGTCGGCGTGCGCGTGGGCGGCGAACGCGGCGCGCGCCTGCTCGGGGTCCCCGCCCACCGCGGGGAGCGTCTCGACGAGCCGGGCGATCCCGTCGACCCGCACGCCGTCGAGCGCCCGTTGGCGCAGCCGCTGGGACACCGCACGGTCGATCGACCCGATCGTCGGGACCGGCCGGGCGATCGCGAATCCCTGGCCGAGCGGGACCCCGAGGCGGCTCAGGACGTCGAGCTGCTCGTCGGTCTCGATCTGCTCGGCGACGAGCAACGCGTCGAGCCGGGCGGCGAGGTCGATGAGCGTGCGCACCATCGCCGCGCGGGACGGGCTGTCGACGATGTCGCGCGTCACGGCGCCGTCGATCTTGATGAGCTGGGGCCGGAGTACGTTGATGCGGTCGAGGCTCCAGTAGCCGTTCCCCGCATCGTCGATCGCGAGAGCGGCCCCACGTGCCCTCAGGCCGTCGACGACCGCGAGCAGCGCGGCGAGGTCCGGGACGGGCGAGGCCGCGTCGTCGGTGAGCTCGAGGACGATCGCGTCGAGCCGGGGCGTCCCCGCGAGCGCGCGGGCGACCTCCGGGCTGCCAAGCGCGGCCGGGCTCACGTTGACCGAGATGAAGCGGTGGCGCGCGAGCAGCGGGCGTGCGACGAGCGCCGCCGTGATGAGCTGGGCCTCGAGCGCGCCTGCGCAGCCCAGCCGGGCCGCCGCCGCGAACCAGTCCCGGGTCGGGACGCCGGGCTCGTCGGGGAACCGCGCGAGCGCTTCGTAGCCGCGGACGACACCGCGCTGGAGGTCGACGATGGGCTGGTAGTCGACCCGCACGCGCTGTGGCGCCGCGAGCACGCGCCTCAGCGCCCCCGACCAGTCGTCCGGCGGCCCGGTGGTCGCGTGCGGAGCCGACGCGCTTCCCGTGGGCGTCGCCGC
>JBFIDS010000728.1:0-1594 GCA_041603715.1 Paraconexibacter sp.
GCGATCGAGGTCCCCGACCGGTCGCTCGCCGGCGGCGTGCAGTGGCACCCGGAGGTCGACCCGTCGAGCGCGGTCGTGGGGACGTTCGTCCGCGAGGCCGCGGCCCTGCGGGAGCGCCGGGCCGCCGCCTGAGCCTCGATCCACGCTGTGGAGGCGCGGGCCCGCGCGCTGCGGGCGGCGTCGGCCGGGCGCCGCGGGTCCCCGCGGATCGCGTCAGGCGTCGGGGACGTCGATCCGCGCGACGGTCCCGTCCGGCGTCGAGACGACCCACACGGAGTCCCGGCCCGCGCTGATGGCGCCCGGCTCGCTCCCGACCCCCTCGACCGGGGCCCCGACGACCTCGCCGCTGCCGGGGTCGATGCGCGAGACGGTCCCGTCGCCGCCGTTCGTCACCCACACGGACCCCGCGCCGAACGCGACCCCGCGCGGCTCCGCGCCGACCTCGATGGTCGTGGACCGGTGGGGAGGACGCGAGTCGAACCGGGTGATCGTGCCGTCCTCGGAGGAGGCGACCCAGACGCTCCCGCCCCCGACGGCGATCCCGCGTGGGCCGGCACCCACGGGGATCGTGGTCCGCTCCCCGGTGGCGATGTCGATCCGCACGACCGCGGGACGGCTGCGGTTGACGACCCACACGGCCCCGTCGCCGACGTCGAGGTCCTGGACACCGTCGGCGATCGGCACGGTCTGCGTGAGCGTCCCGGCGGCGGGGTCGTACTTCGCGACGACCGAGGCCCCCTCGCCGTCGGGTCCGTCCCGGAGCCCGACCCAGACGCTCCCCTCCCGGGCGCGCACGCGCACGGGAAGCCCCTCGGGCAGGGGGAGCGGCGCGCCGGCGCGCTGCGTCGTGCGGGCGCTGAGGCGCAGGAGCGATCCCGTCCCGGCCTTCGCGACCCACACGCGGTCGTCGCCGACGTCGACGCTCTGGGCGCCCGCCCCGATCGTCGGCGCTCGGTCGACGGGCTCGCCCGTGGCGCCGTCGAGGACGGTCATCTCCTCGTCGGGGTTCGAGACGACGTAGATGCGCCGGCCGGAGCCCGCGGCGATCGCGTTCGGACGCGAGCCCGCCTGGATCGTCGCGGTGACGGAGGGCTCCGGAGCCGCCGCCGTCGTCGTCGTCGATGTGGTGGTCGTCGTCGGGGCGGGGAGGTCGTCGCCGCGAGTGGCGCGGTCGACGAGCACGAGGCCTCCGGTGAGCGCCGCGATCCCGAGGCCCGCGGCGAGGAACTGGAGGCCGCGTCGCGAGGAGCGCCCGTCGTCCTCGCGCGCGATCCCGGGAAGCCCGACGCCCGCCGCACCACCCGCCGGGTCGGTGACGTCGTCGGGGCGGACGGCGGGCGGTGCCGGCCCGGCCTCCGGCGTGGGGTCGGGGGGCGGGATCGCGGCATGCGCATCGGCGGTCGGGACGTCCGGCGGGGCGGCCGGCGCATCGGCACCCGGCGCGTCCGTGGTCGGGACGTCCTGGGGCGCTTCGGCACCCGGCGCGTCCGGCGGGGCGGGACGTACGCCGGCGTCGAGTGGCGCGGCCGCCCCCGTCGCGACGACCCGCCCCCGGACTCCCGCGAGCGCGCTCTCGCCGCGCGCGGCGGCGAGC
>JBFIDS010000729.1:0-1587 GCA_041603715.1 Paraconexibacter sp.
CGAGGCCGTCGCTGCGCTCGATGAAGTGCCGCTGCAGCGCCATGTCGCGGCGGGTCGTGAGAAGCAGAGCCCGCGCGGGCGCGCCGTCACGACCGGCCCGACCCGCCTCCTGGTAGTAGGCCTCGAGGGACCCCGGCGCGCCGTCGTGGAGCACGGTGCGCACGTCCGGCTTGTCGATCCCCATGCCGAACGCGTTCGTCGCCACGACGACGTCGACCGGGCCGCCGACGAACGCGCGCTGCACCTCGCAGCGGCGTTCGGGCGGGAGCCCTGCGTGGTAGGCCCCCACCGGGATCCCGAGGGCGTCGCCGATCTGCCCGGCGAGCCGCTCGGCCCCCCGGCGCGTGCCGGTGTAGACGATGGCCGGCCGGGCGCTGGGATCCCCCAGGACGTCGAGGATCCGTCCCGTCCGCTCGGCGCCCGACCCGCACGGCACGACGGCGAAGGTGAGGTTCGGCCGGTCGAACCCGGTGGCGATGCGCACCGGAGCGCGGAGCCCGAGCCGGTTCTCGATGTCGGCCGCGACGGCGGGGGTGGCGGTGGCGGTGGACGCCATCACCGCACGGGCGCGCAGCCGCCGGGCGGCCTCGCCGAGGCGGAGGTAATCGGGACGGAAGTCGTGGCCCCACTGCGAGACGCAGTGCGCCTCGTCGACGACGAACAGGCCGACGCGCGCCCGCGCGAGCCGCGGGAGGAACCCGGGTGCGGCGAACCGCTCAGGGGCGACGTGGAGCAGCCGCAGCGACCCGGCGAGCGCCGCGGTCAGCGCCGCCTCGTTCTCCTCCGGATCCTGGAGCGCGTTCACCATCCCGACGGCTCCTGGGCCCGACGGAGCGGACCTCAGTCGCGCGCGCAGGCCGTCGACCTGGTCCTGCATGAGCGAGACGAGCGGGGAGACGACGACCGTGAGGTCGTCGCGCATGAGGGCCGGAAGCTGGTGGCAGAGGGACTTCCCCGCCCCCGTCGGCATGACGACGAGGGCGTCGCGCGGACCGGCGGGATCGGTGACGGCGGCAATGGCGCGCTCCTGCCCGGGACGGAAGGAGCGGTGGCCGAAGTGCGCGTGCAGGGCGGCGTGGAGGTCCGGCATCGGGCGAGCGACGATAGCGCCGGCCGCGGTCACCTCACCGCCGGGTCCGGACCTTCGTCACACGGGCTACGGGCCCCGGTCGACCGAACGGGACCCCGCGTCCCGACCGCGCCGGCGTCCGCGGCCCGGCGAGCGGGATCACCGCGAGCATCGGCCCCGCCTCCCCGTCGCCGGCTCCTTCGGAGAAGACGAACGCGGTGAGCACGAGCCCGGGCGCGCCGTCGGGCAGGGGGACGATCGTCGCGCTCGGGTTCCCGATCGAGCGCGAGCGCCCGGGGAGCCGGAAGGGGATCCGCTGCGCACCCTCACCCGCCCGGTCGAGGACGTGGACCGACCAGGTGCCGAAGTCCCGCGCGACGCGCTGGCCCTCGACGACGAGCAGGCGCGCGCCGCCGAAGACGAGCTCGTCCCGGTCGCCGATGTTGCCCGCGACCCCGAGCCGGAGCAGGGGAGCATCGACGTCCGGCGCGGGAGCGGCGGTGAACGTCGGCACGGTC
>JBFIDS010000730.1:0-1575 GCA_041603715.1 Paraconexibacter sp.
AAGTTCGCCCCGCCCTTGGCCGTCGTCTTGATGTACTGGCCGTTGGCGTCGAAGCCGCGGCTCTCTCCCGCGATGCCGGGCAGCCACTTCACGCCCTCCTGGAAGACGGGGCCCGACGAGGGGAAGTTCGGGTCGACGATCTGGGAGTTCGCGACCTCCTGGATGACGTTCAGCTGGCAGCTCGACAGGAGCCGCGCCTCCTCCTGGAGGGGCAGGCCGCCGACGTTGAGCTCGACGAGATCAGGGACGACCGCACGCAGGTCACGCGAGAGGCCACCGAGCTCGGAGGCGCGGAAGAGGCCGCGGGCCTCACGGATGAAGGGAAGCGTGGCGTCCAGCGCCGGTCCGGACGAGCGCACGGCGGGCCGCAGGTCGCGGGCGAGCCGCGTGAGCGGGGGAAGCGCCGTGTCGAGCTCGGCGAGCGCGCGGCGGCCGATGGTGAGGGTGTCGTCGAGGATGCCGACCGCAGTGCGGAGGTTCGCCTGCTCGGACTGGAAGGCGCCCGCGGTCGTCGCGAGCCCGCTCACGAGGTCCTTGAGCGCCCGCGGATCCGCGTCGAGCGCCTCCGCCACGACCCCGGCGCGGTCGATGTAGTCGCTGAGGTCCCGCTCGAGCTGGCCACGCAGCGCGTCGGAGACGATCGCGCCGTCGCGATACGCGGGCTCCCAGAAGCGGATGGACCGGTTGTAGCCGGCCGCGCCCTCGCCGCGCAGGCCCTTGCCGTACTCCTCGAGGACCGTCTGCAGGTCCTCACGGGTGTCGGACTGCAGCGCCTCGAGGACGTTGCCGAGCTGGACCGGCGCCGCCGTCTGGTTGACCGGCACCGTCCCGCCGTCGGGGAGGACCGGAGCGCTCGGGGAGCCGGGCTCGACGTCGACGAAGAAGTTGCCCTCGAGGAAGATCCGCGGTCGGACCTTGACCGTCGCATCCTCGTGGATGGGAAGGCCCTCGTCGGAGATCTCCATCGTCACGAGCGCACCGTTCTGCTCGCCGGGCAGACGGTTCACCGAGGTCACCTGACCGATCGTGACGCCCGCGATACGCACGGGCGACTTCGGCTTGACGTCCCCGGCGTTCTTGAAGGCGGCCTTCAGCTCGTAGGGGTTCGCGAACGGGTTCGACTTGCTGAAGCCGAAGTACGTCCCGATCACGGCGAGGATGATCGTGAGCATGCCCGCGGCGAACGGGCTCACGCGGCTGCGGCGGCGACGCGGGGAGCGGCTCATGGGCCCAGCTCCACGGGCAGGCTCGGGCCGGACTGCGGCTTGCGGGTGAAGGTCTGGCCGGCGGGCACGCGGTCACGACCCGCGAACGTCTTGCCCTGGCTCCCCGGGATGTGCGGGTCGACGACGATGTTCGCCTCGGGATCCCCGAGGGCGTTGACGCGCTGCAGATACCCGCGCTGGCCCGACTCGCAGTCGGCCGTTCCGTCCTCGTTGATCGCCGCCGAGTACACATTGGAGTGCAGGTTCACGGGCGAGCCGGAGAGGACGGGTTCGCCGTTGGCGGCCCTCGGCGCGCCGAGGGAGCCGATGCTCGGGGACGTCGGATCGACGTTGCGCGGGGTCTGGTTGA
>JBFIDS010000731.1:0-1563 GCA_041603715.1 Paraconexibacter sp.
AGCGCGCGGGCGAGAGTGCGCAGCTCGGGCAGCGTCGGACCAAGTCGGTCGGCGGCGCGGCTCAGATCCGGCGCGAGCTCACGGACGGCGCGCAGGCCGGCCGGCAGGGCCCGGGCGGCGGGCCGCAGCGCCGCCAGCGCCGTGTCGGCGTCGTCGGCGGCAGCGCGCACCACGCCGAACGAGCGCGGCAGCTCGTCGAGCGTCGGCGCGAGCTCCTCGAACAGCCGGCCGAGGGGTTCCTCGACCGCGGCGAGTCCGCCGAGCACGTCTGAGCCTCGGCGCACCACGCCGCGAAGGCGGCCGTCGCGACGGGCGACCTCGCCGGTGAGCTCGGCGAGGTTGGACACGAGCCGGCGGGTCTGGCGGTCGCGCAACGCGACCTCCCGGCTGAGGCGTCCGGCGGCGTCGAAGAACGGGGCGAGCTCGGCCAGTGCGACGCGCAGCTCGGCGCCGCCGTCCTGAAGGCCATGGCCCAGCGCGGTGATCGTCTGGGCCATCCGTGGGCGGACGTCGGTGTCGAAGACGTCGAGCACATCGCCGATGCGCACGGGCGTCCGGGTGCGCTGGGCGGCCAGGACCTCTCCGTCGCCGAGACGTCCTGCGGCCGGCGTCCCGCGGTCCTCCACCTCGAGGTACATATCCTCCAGGGGGGTCTTAGGCCGCAGCCGGGCGCGTGCGTCGCGGAAGAGAGGCCCGTGCTCGCGATCGATGCGGGCCGTGAGCACGGCGCGGCCGTCTCGCTCGTCAACGTCAGCGATCCGGCCGACGACGACGCCTGAGATTCGGACCTCGTTGGATCCCGGCGTGACGCCCTTGGCGTCGTCGACGGCGATCCGCAGCTCGTACG
Source organism: Paraconexibacter sp. (assembly GCA_041603715.1). Taxonomy (GTDB): domain Bacteria; phylum Actinomycetota; class Thermoleophilia; order Solirubrobacterales; family Solirubrobacteraceae; genus Paraconexibacter. The sequence goes on from JBFIDS010000731.1 coordinate 848, forward strand.
GGTCCTCCCAGGGCAGGGTCACGTCGAGTTTGGCCGCCAGCAGCACCATCGCCAGTAGCGCGCAGGCCACACCGACGACGAGGATTGCGAACGGCCCGCGGGTCCGGCGCAGCTCGAGCTGCAGGCGCTCACGGGTGAGCCCCTCGGACATGCGAGACCGAACGCCGCTCATCGACGGCCCCCCGCCCTGGTCACGAGCGCGCGGCGCAGGACCTTCATCACGCTCGCGCAGTCCTTGATCGCCCCAATCTCGACGTCGGGCCCGCACGGCAGCATCACGCTGTCGGGTGCCACCGAGATCGGGAAGTGCAGGAAGTAGCCGTTGGCGTCGAAGTCCCCGGCGGCCGACGAAGTGACCGAGAAGAACGGGCCGATCGCCTCGAACAGGCGCAGCCCGGTGTCGTCGTCGCGGCGGTGCAGCCAGGGCAGCAGCTCGTCGTTCGTACGCCGTACCACGGGCTCGAGATCGCGCACGAGCGGGGTGCCGTCACGCCCGGCCGCCCCGAGGTCGCGCAGCGCGGGTCGCAGGTCGCGCAGGAGCGGGCGGGCATCCCCCAGCAGCGTCGCGGTCCGGCGAACCGCGGGCCGCAGCGGGCGCAGCGCCGGCGCGAGCGCCCGGGCCCCCGGTCGGAGGTCCGCCACCAGTGGGTCGAGCTGCTCGAGTGTCGCGTCGAGGCGGCGCATCGTCGCCGTACTCACCTCGAGCGCGGTCGGAG
>JBFIDS010000732.1:0-1561 GCA_041603715.1 Paraconexibacter sp.
CCCTCGCGCCCACCTCCGCGTCGGACGCCCGGCGTGCGGCGGCCGGCCCGCTCACGGTCACCGTGACGGGGATCCCGTTGAGCACCGCGGTCCCGGTGATCGGCTCGACGACGGTCTCGTCGGTGAGCACGTTGGAGTTCACCCCCGCGTGGTCGCCCGCCACGCCCATGCGCACTCCGTCCACGTCGTGCCCCCAGCCGTGCGGGAGCGAGACGACGCCGCGCATGACGTCGTCGGTGACCGTCACCGCGACATCGACCGCGCCGGCGCGCGAGCGCACCTCCGCGCTCGCTCCGTCGGCGAGCCCGAGCGCCTCGGCGTCCTCGGGATGGACGTGGAGCGTGCAGCGTTCCGGACCACCCACGAGGAGCGGGAGGTTGTGCATCCAGGAGTTGTTGGACCGTAGGTCCCGACGGCCGACGAGGAGGAGGTCGCGTCCGGCCTCACCGAACGGGTCGCCCGCGGTCCCGCCATCACCGTTCGCGCCCGACCGTGCCGCGGCGGTCGCCCCCCGCTCCACGGCCGCATCGAGCTCGTCGACGAGCCGCTCGACGTCGGCGAGCAGCGTCTCGGGCGCGAGCTCGACCTTTCCGCTCGGCGTGCGAAGCACCTCGGGCAGCCGCGGCTTCAGCGGACCGAGGTCCAACCCGTGCGGTGCCCGCAGGAGCGCGTCCAGCGACACGCCGTCCGGCGCGGCCCCCTGCGCCGCGGGCAGCGGCTCCTCCTCCGTCTCGCCCCCTCCGGTCGCGCGGGCGAGGCCCGGCCCGGGAGCGCCGATCTCGGGGAACCCGGCCCCGAACGGCCCGCAGCGCAGCGACAGGTCGAGGATCCGATCGGGACCGCGGCGCGGAGCGAGCACGGCGAGGACCTCGTCGGCGTCCCGCCCCTCGACGGGGGACCCGGACGTCCCGCACTCTCGGCGCACCGCCTCGGCCGCGATGACGTCGTCGATCGCGGCGACGTCGGCGTCCGCCCCTTGGCCGGTGACCACGCCGACGAGCCGGAGCAGCGTCTCCCACTCGTGCGGCATCCCCGCGGGCGCATCGAACGTCGCGGGCGAGTAGTTCGCGATGTCGCGGATCGCGAACGGGTAGAGGAACAGGTCGTAGTGCGAGCGCTCGAACGGAGAGGGGACGGGGAGCACGACGTCGGCGTGCCGCGTCGTCTCGTTGAGGTAGATGTCGACGCTCACCATGAAGTCCAGCGATGCGAGGGCCCGCGAGAGACGCCCCGCGTTCGGGGTACTCACCGCCGGGTTCCCGGCGAGCGTGACGAGCGCGCGTACCTGACCCTCGCCGGGGGTCTCGATCTCCTCCGCGAGGCAGGCGACCGGCAGCTCCCCGAGGACCTCCCCGAGACCGCGGACCCTGCTCGTGAACCGCGCGGGACGGGCACCCCGCCCGCGCCCGGACTCCCCGCTCGTGTTGGGGGACCCGGCCACCGGGAGGTTGAACATGGCGCCCCCGGGCCGGTCGAGATTGCCCGTCAGGACGTTGACGACGTCGACGAGCCAGCTCGTCGTCGTGCCGAACGTCTGCGTGGTCGTCCCGATGCGCCCGTA
>JBFIDS010000733.1:0-1557 GCA_041603715.1 Paraconexibacter sp.
CAGCGCATCGCGTGCCCGCTGCACCGACGTCCCGTCGGCCGCCGCGGCGAGATCGGGGGCGAACGCCTCGCGGGCCCGACCGAGCGCAGCGCAGGCCTCGTCGAGCGAGCGCCTCGCCACCGGCGGGGGCAGGCGGGGGTGACGGAGTCCCTGGCTGCGCAGCGACTCGTGGACCCCCGCGGTCGCCGAGGCGAGCCGGTCCGGGCCCCACGTGGCGACGAGGGTCAGCGTCGCGGCGTCGCCGACGTCGAGCAGCTCGGCGAGCGCCGTGTCGAACGCGTCCTCGCGCAGCCGGCGCGCGACGGACTCGTCGAGGACATCGAAGGCGGGGTCGACCCCCGCGGCCGCGGCGTGGGCGCGCAGCATCCGGGTGCAGAGCCCGTGGATCGTCGAGATCCACGCCTGGTCGGCGTCGCGCGCGGCCTCACGGGCGCCGAGCTCGCGCAGGCGCTCACGGATGCGGTGACGCAGCTCGCCCGCCGCCTTGTCGGTGAACGTGATGGCGAGGAGCGCACCGGGGTCGAGCCCGTCATCGACGACGCCGCGGGCGAACCGCTCCGCGAGGACCGCCGTCTTGCCCGACCCCGCGTTGGCGGCGAGGAGCATGGGGCCCGTGCGCCGCGTGATCGCGGCTGCCTGCTCCTCGGTGAAGGCCAGGCCGCCGCGGCCCGTAAGACGCCCGTCCTGTCTGAACGGGGCGCTCACGGCTCGCACCGGCAGATCGACGGGTACTGGCAGCCGTCGCCCTTGAAGCCGCACGTCGCCGGCCGCGGCTCGAGCGCGCCCGCCCGGATCTCGTCGACGGCGCGGGCCGCGAGATCGACGACGGCGTCGAGCAGCGCGTCGAACTCCTCCGCGGGCAGGAGGTCCCCCTTGCGGGCCACCCCGGCGCCCGCGTCGTCGCGCTCGGCCCCCCGCGCGCGTGGCGCCCTGGGGCTCGAGGTCGGCTGGTAGACGGCGGCCACCGCCTCGACCCCGAGGAGCTCCGGAAGGGCGCGGGCGTAGAGCCCCACCTGGATGCGCCCTTCGTCGAGCCAGCGGTCGGCCGGATGCGCGGTCGTGCCCTTGTAGTCGATGACGATGCCGTGACCGGCGTCGTCGACGTCGACGCGGTCGATCCGGCCGCTCAGCCGCAGTTCCGGCGCGAGCTCGACGGCGGGGCGCTCGCCGGCCCGGCCCCCGAAGGCGAGCTCGAGCTCCTCGGGCCGGTAGGTCCAGCCCTCACCCGCGAGGTGCTCGACGAGCGCGAGGAGGTCCGCCTCCGTCCGGCGACGGAGGATCCGATCGCGACGGGGATCGGTCGAGAGCCGGTGCGACGGACCGACGACCGCGAGTGCCTCGTGCACGAGCCGGCGGGCCTCCGCCACGCGGGACGGTCCCAGCGGTCCGGGGGCCGAGGCGCGCAGGGCGCCGAACACGTGCTCGAGAACGGCGTGCACGAGGCGGCCGCGCCCCAGGGGCTCGGGTTCCGGGAGGAGGTCGTCGGGACGCAGAAGCCGCTCGACGAACCACCGCACCGGGCAGGCGAGCCAGGCCTCGACGCTCGACGCGGACCAC
>JBFIDS010000734.1:0-1550 GCA_041603715.1 Paraconexibacter sp.
ACGTGCCAGACGTGGGGGACCCCCGCGATCCGCGCGGCGGCCGCTCCTCCGAGTGTGACCGACGTGTTCGTGTGCACGACGGCGACGTCCCGGGAGCGGGCGAGGCCACCCAGCCCGCCCGCGTCCGCGGCCCAGGCGGCGGCCACCCGGGAGACGCCGGCCGGGGACATCACCGAGCGTCGCAGCACCGCGAGGGGGCGCACGAGGACCTCGATCCCCGCCGCACGTAGGTCGTTGGCGAGCTCGCCCGGCTCGGGGAGGACGACGAGCGCGTCGTAGCGCGAGGGGTCGAGGCCGGTCGCGAGGGCGTGGAGCTGGCGGTCGGCGCCGTAGCGTCCCGACGAGGAGTGGAGGTAGAGGACCGTCCGGGCCATCAGGTGGACCGGTCGGGGCCGCGCGCGCTCACGCGGGCTCGAGGACCGGCAACGCGATGCCGGGAGCGTCGGGCACGAGATCGGGGTGCAGGATGTGCGCGAGCAGCTCGAGCCCCTCCACGAGCCGCGGACCGGGCCGCGAGAAGTACGCCGAGGCATCGACCGCGACGACGGTCCGGGCCCCGAGGGATGCGAGCTCGTCGCGGAACGGCTGCGCCTGGGCGTGGGCGGTCGGGGCGTCGTAGCCGCACGGCATGCAGACGACGACGTCCGGCTCCGCCGCAGCGACCCGCTGCCAGGTGACGACCTCGCTGTGCTCGCCGGGGAGGCCGAGGACGTCGAAGCCCCCCGCCATCTCGACGAGCTGGGGCGTCCAGTGTCCGGCGACGAACACCGGGTCGAACCACTCGAGCGCCGCGACACGGCGGCGCGGAGCGTCCTTGAGGGCGACGCGGACGCGGTCGGCACGTGCGCTGATCTCGCGGACCAGGTCGACCCCGGCGTCCTTGCGGTCCGTCGCCGCGGCGAGCGTCCGGATGTCGCCGACCGTCTCGCCGAACGTCGACGGGTCGAGCGAGATCACCTGCGGGCACGTCGGGAGCTTCCCGGCCATCGCCTCGACCTCCTCGAGGCTGACCGCGCACACGGGACACAGGGCCTGCGTGACGATGAGGTCGGGCTCGAGCTCACGGACCGCGTCCTCGTCGAGCTCGTAGATCGTGTTCGCGCCCTCGACGGACGCGCGCACGGCGGCGTCGATCTCGGCCGGGGAGAGCCCCGCGGGCAGGCGGTCGCGCGTCACGTGTGGACGATCGCGCGCCTCGCTGGGATAGTCGCACTCGTGCGTCACCCCGACGACGGCGTCGCCGAGGCCGAGTGCGAAGAGCAGTTCGGTCGCGTGGGGGACGAGGCTGACGATCCTCATGATCAGGAGAACGATATGGGACTGCTCACCGACGACGAGATCACGGAGGCCCTGAGGACCCGTCCCGACTGGCGCCGGGACGGCGCCGCGCTCGTGCGCGACCTCGAGCTTCCCGACTTCGCCGCGGCGCTCGCGTACGTGAACGCGGCGGGCGCGGTCGCCGAGGAACGCGACCACCATCCCGACCTGCTGCTGCACGGCTGGAACAAGGTCCGCGTGACGATCTCGACCCACAGCGAGGGCGGGATCAC
>JBFIDS010000735.1:0-1549 GCA_041603715.1 Paraconexibacter sp.
CCCAGGCCGACGAGGCCGTCGTGCTCGCCGAGGAGGAGGAAGTCGACGGTGCCGAGGACCGGCAGCGGACCGCCGAGCCCGAGACCGGTCACCCGGGAGTGCGCCGCATCGGCCTCGCCCTGGTCGATGAGGGTCTCGACGAGGAAGGCGAGCGCGGACATCGTCGCGATCGGATCGGTCGCCGGGTACTCCTCGAGGACGATCTCGGCGTCGGCGCGCGCGCGGCGCAGGTCACCGATCCGCTGGTGGATCCCGGCGCGCAGGGAGGTCGAGTAGGCGACCCCGATCTGCGAACCGCGCCGACGGGCGAGGGTCTCCCCGCGGTCGACGACGTCGAGGGCCGTCGTGAAGTCCTCCGCCCAGGCGAGCGTCGTGCCGCAGAACGCGAACAGCGGGCTGTCCGGTCCCGCCCCCTCGAGGAGCGTCCCGTCGGCCCAGGCGCGCCGGGCGACGGCTGCCACCTCCGCGGCGGGGCGGGTGCCGCGGGCCGCGAGGTCTCCGGCGACATGGACGAGAACGGCCCGCTCGCCGACGGTCGCGCCGGCGGCGACCCCGTCCTCCAACTCCGCGGGGCGGGAGCGCTCGACCCCGCGCATGAGCTCGGCCGTGATCGCCGCCGCCTCGAGCTGGAGAGTGAGCTCGCGATCGCCTCCGTCGAGCTCGATGATCGCCTCGCGACAGACGACGCCGGCCTCGTCGAAGCGGGCGCTCCAGAACAGCGCCTCCCCGAGGACCAGCGACGCGAACGCACGGTCCGCCGGTGCCTCGGCGAAGGCGATCGCCGCGCGGAGATGCTCGATCCCCTCCGGGTCGCGGCGCCGGGCGAGGATGCGGCCGAGCTCCCCGTGGGCCTCCTCGAGGTCGACCCGGACGCTCGTGCTGTCGATCACCTCGGTGAGGAGCGCGACGGCCTCCGAGCTCGCGCCACGCGTGCGCGCCTGCCGTGCCGCGGCGAGCAGCGTCTCGGTCGCGTGTGCGGTCTCCGAGACCGGGCGGGGCCCGCGTGCCGCGAGGACGTGGACCGCCGCGGTGTCGTGGAGGCCGCTCTCGCTCAGCTCCAACGCCAACCGCTCGTGCATGAGGCCACGCGTGCCGGGAGGCGAGCGCTCGTAGATCGCCTGCCGGACGAGCACGTGGACGAACGAGGGTCCGCTCGGACTCAGCTCGACGATCTCGGCCGCCGCGAGCGCGTCGCGCGCGGCCGCGGCCGCGGCCGGGTCCAGAGCAGCGACGCGTGCGAGCCGGTCCGTCGCGGTCCGGTCCCCGCAGACGGCGACCGCGCGCGCCATCGCCTCGGCGTCGGCTCCGCGGCCCGCGAGCCGGCGCTCGACGAGCTCCCCCACCGCCGGCGGGCTCACCGCGCGGACCGGGTCCGGCCCGGTGTGCGACACCGCGGCGTCGGTCCGGGCGGTGCGGACGAGCTCGCGGGCGAACAGCGGGACCCCTCCCGACAACCCGGCGCAGCGCGCGAGCACGTCGTCGGGCAGCGCGCCGTCTGCGTCACGCGCGATGAGCGCCGAGGTTCCCGCAGCGCTGAGGGGCTGGAGGG
>JBFIDS010000736.1:0-1548 GCA_041603715.1 Paraconexibacter sp.
CGCGGTGCGCGCGGTGCTCGGGGCGCCCGAGGCCGCGGTGTTCCTCGCCGTGGCCGGCGGTCGGCTGCTGCGCGTGGACGTCGGCGGGCCCGGTGTCACCGTGACGCCGTGCACGGGGCTCGACCCGGGACGCACAATCGGCGACGTCACGCTCCAGGACGCCGCCGCGACCGATCTCGGTCGCGTCGTCGATCTCGATCGCGCACGCGATCTCGGCGCCGTCCTCGTGACGGCCGAGGCGCTCGGCGCGGCGCGCCGCCTCCTCGACCACACGGTGACCTACGTGCAGGAGCGCGCGCAGTTCGGCGTGGCGATCGGCTCCTTCCAGGCGGTGAAGCACACGGCCGCCGACATGCTCGTCGATGTCGAGACCGCGCACTCCGCGACGTACTTCGCGGCCTGGGCGCGCGACGGGGCCGGGCCGGAGCAGGCCGCGGTCGCCGCGGCGGTCGCGAAGTCCTACGGGACGGCCGCTGCGACACGCGTCGCGGACAGCGCGCTCGCGCTCCACGGCGCGGTCGGCTTCACCTGGGAGCACGTCCTGCACCTGCTCCTCAAGCGTGCGCACAGCTCCCGCCGTCTCTACGGCTCGGCGGCATCGCACCGCGAGCGCATCGCCGCCTCGATGGATCTCGACCCCGCCGGCACTGACGGCGTGCAGGACGCGCCGGCGCTCGCCGGGGTGGGTGCCTGATGGACTTCGGCGACGCGCCCGAGCAGGCCGAGTTCCGCGCGGAGGTGCGCGCCTGGATGGAGCGCACCGTCGGGCTGCTCCCGCCGGAGGAGCCCGTCGACCTCGAGGAGCGCCTCGCGGGGTTCCGCATCTGGCAGCGAGAGGCCTACGCCGCCGGGTACGCGGGCCTGTCGTGGCCGACCGAGTACGGCGGCCGTGGGGCCGGGGTCCTCGAGCGGGCGATCTGGGCGCAGGAGGCCGACGCCGCCGGGGCGCCGGATCCCGTCAACTCGATCGGCGAGGGCTTCGCCGGGCCGACGATCATCGAGTTCGGCGACGAGGCCCAGAAGCAGCGCTACCTCGAGCCGATCCTCCGCGGCGACGAGATCTGGTGCCAGCTCTTCAGCGAGCCGGAGGCGGGGTCCGATCTCGCCGGGCTGCGTGCGGTCGCCACCCGCGTCGACGGCGGGTGGCAGGTCACCGGGCAGAAGGTGTGGACGAGCCGCGCGCAGATCGCCGACCGCGCGATCCTCCTCGCCCGCACGGGGGCGGACCGTCACCGCGGGATCACGTACTTCCTCCTCAAGATGGACCAGCCGGGCGTCACGGTCTGCCCACTGCGCCAGATCACCGGGGAGGACGAGTTCAACGAGTGCTTCCTCGACGGTGCGTTCGTTCCCGACGAGGACCGCCTCGGGCCGGTCGACGGCGGATGGCGCATCGCGCTCGCGACGCTGCAGTACGAGCGCGCGACGATCGCGCTCGGGCGGATCAACGTGCAGCGCTGGGTCGACGAGCTCGCTGCGCTCGTGCGGTCCGGTGGCGCGGGCGGGCCCGGCGCGGACCCGCTCGTGCGCCAGCGCGTCGCCGACGTC
>JBFIDS010000737.1:0-1538 GCA_041603715.1 Paraconexibacter sp.
AGGCGCGCCTGCGTTCGCGTGACCGTCCCGTCGACCTTCACCTTCGCGCGGCGCTCGAGCCTGCGGACGGCCTTCTGCGTCGCGGGCCCGTACACGCCGTCGACGCTCACCTTCACGTCGTGGTCGAGGAGGAACCGCTGGAGAGCGCGGATGTCGGTGCCGGAGCGGCCGCGCATCAGCGTCCGAGAGGCGTAGCGCACCTCACGACGTCGCGGACGGGCGTCGCGGCGCATGTCGCGCGCCTGGTCACGGGTGACGAGCGCGTCCTCGTCGATCTTCTCGTGGCGCTCGTAGCGCCGGATCGCGGCCTCGGTCCGGGCGTCGTAGCGGCCCGTGCGGGGGGTGGGGAGCCCGAGCCGGTTGAGCCACTGCTGGAGCTGCTTGACGTCCTTGCCCTCCATCCCGGGCGCGAGGGTCCGGGAGCCGAGGTCGCCCGATGCCGCGGGGGCGGCGGGAGCGAGCGCGAGGGTCATCAGGGCCCCCCCGAGAACGGCGAGGGACCGGCGGGCACAGCGTCGGAGCACGGGCATTGGATATCGCAACCGCCGGTGGAACGTCGAGTTGCGGAGTGTGATCGGGCGCACAGAGCGGGCTTTTCCGGACACTGCGGGATGATGGGCACGTGCACATCGGGGCCGCCCGCATCGACCATCCCGAGGTGAACGAGATCGTTCCCTCGACCCACTGCGTCCAGCGGTTCCGACAGCGGATGCCGATCCGGCGGCCGGGGCTCGCCGAGGTCGCGGTCGCCCTCCTCGCGGCGCTGGAGGACGCCGACGTGAGCGGCTGGCCACCCGCATGGGCCGCCACGGGGGAGCAGGCACGCCTGTGGGCGGCGACCGCCGATCTCGCCTTCCCTCTCGTCCCGACGGCGACCCCCGGACGCTGGCTCGCGGTCACCGTCCTGCGGCGGGACGGTTGAGGGACACACCGCTCCCGGCGCTCGTGCCCGGGGTCACCCGGTGCTGAAGCGCCGGGTGATCCGGCCTCGCGCGTCGGCCTGGTAGAAGTCGCCGTTCTTGAGGTAGACGTTCCAGGCGCGCGAGCCCGCGAAGTTGTAGAGGAGGTAGTTGACCGACGACGCCGGCAGGCGTGACCGGCCGGCGGCGCTCCTCGCGGCGCGATAGGGCGCCGCCGTGTTCACCGACGAGAACGGCGCGGTGCGGTCGCTGCTGATCCTGCTTCCGCCGGAGGTGATGCGCTGGAGCGAGCCGTCGGATCCCACGAGCACGATGATCCGGCCGCCGTCCCTCCCGCGGAGGATCGCGTTGACCTGCTCCGGGGCGACACGGATCATCTCGATGCGCACCCCGTCGGTCGTCGGGATGCGGTCGAGTGCCGCCCGGAAGTTGCGCCGCAGCAGCAGCGAGTCCGAGCGGAACCCGGTGGGCGGGCCGCTGAGGGCGGGGGCGGCGGGTTCGCCGGCGTCCGGTCCGTCCCCGGACTCGGGCGTGGCCGGCGCTTCGGGCGTGGCCGGCGCCTCGGGCGTGGCAGGGGAGGGGTCGTCGATGTCGTCGATCGCGTCGATCACATCGACG
>JBFIDS010000738.1:0-1536 GCA_041603715.1 Paraconexibacter sp.
CGCCCGCGTCGGCCGGGTCGAGGACCGACGCCCCGTGGTCGAACCGACCGACCGCCGTGCGGCGGGTGGACATCCGGCCGCCGGGACCCCGCGCCTTGTCGACGACCACGACCTCGATGTCGTCGCGCGCGTTGCCCCGCAGGGCGCGCGCGCAAGCGAGGCCGGTGACCCCGGCCCCGATCACCGCGATCCGCACGCCCTAGAGCCCGTCGTTCGTGCCGGGCTCGGCGGGCGGCGGGACCTCGGGGCTGCGCGCCTCGCCGGTCATCGCACGGTCGACCGCGCGGACGACCTCCTGGGGGTTCTCCACGCCCTCGAACCGGAACAGGCCGGCGCGCTCGTCGCTCGCGACGTCGAAGTCGACGGTGCCGACCCGCAGGATGCGCTCGAGGAACGTCTGCGAGGTGTTTGCGTTCTGGATGCGCTCGACCCGCGTCTCCTCGGTGTTGCGGTTGAGGATCCCGCGGCGGATGTGCAGCCGGCGGGTGGTGATCGTGTACTCGGTCGCCATCCGCTTGAGGTAGCCGAACGTGAGGACGATGAGGAGCGCGACGCCCGCGACCGCGACGACGAGCCCGACGCTCACCTCGTCGTCGATCGCGTACGTGATGCCCGCCGTGATCGCGGCGAGGACGGCGACGACGACGAGCCCCTTGATGTAGAGGCCGAGCGTCGCGCGCCACGAGGGGTGGCCGCGGTAGATGATCGTCTCGCCGGCGCTGAGGTCCATGGAACGGACTGTACCCTCGCGCCCGGAGGCCCGCCGGAGAGGGCCGCTACCCCAGACGGCGCCCGGGAGGCGCGGGGTCGTCCGCATGAACCTCGAGCGCGCCGTGGAGGCGGGCGAGGTACTGCCAGCGAGAGACCTCGCGCGCCCCGAGCCGCTCGGTGTGCGGCGTCGTCATCTGGATGTCGCAGAGCTCCGCGCCACTGCGGAGGAGGAGCTCGAGCGTGCGGACGAGCATCACGTTCCCCGCGTGGGGCACGCGGTGGAACATCGACTCCAGGAAGGCGGCCCGCCGCAGCAGGACCGCGACGCACCCGGCGACGAGTCCCTCACGCGGGCACCAGAGCTCGATCGTGTGGCACGCGCCGACCGCGTGCAGCCGCGCATAGAGGCGCGCCATGCGCGGGGTGAGCCACACGCCGTCGTCCTCGTGGCGCGGGGCGGCACAGCGCGCGAGCGTCTCGCCGAACGCCGCGTCGATCCGCAGCTCCCACGTGGCCGCCTCCGGCCGCGCGAGGCTGCGGCGCACCGCGCGGCGCGCCTGCTCGAGCACGTGCTCCTCGAGGTCGAAGACCCCGCGCTGCTCCGGCGAGTAGAACGGCAGCGGCTGGTGCTGGTGCTCATCGTCGTCCATCGGGAACCACCCGGCGGCGTACATGCCCAGAACGTCCTCGAGCGGGAGATCGTCGTCGGAGGACGGCGTCGTCACGTCCCGGATGATCGCGGGTCGTACGATGCGGGCATGGCGTCCCCCTCTCATCTTGCTCTCGGAACCTGGAGCGGCGGCCGGTTCATGCACTTCGGCGAGC
>JBFIDS010000739.1:0-1530 GCA_041603715.1 Paraconexibacter sp.
GAGCGGGTCGCCGCTCGTGAAGCCCCCGCTCCTGGGCGGGACCGGCGGCTTGGCGGCCGGAGCCGGACCGGAGGCGTCCTTCGACGCTCCGCCGTCATCCGTCCCGCCCGCACTTTCCGCAGCGCCTGGCGTCTCGCCCGCGCTCGCGGTCCCGGCGGCACTCCCGCTCACGCGGGTGCTACCGCCCTCGTTCCAGTTCTTCTGGACGTCGTCGAGCTTCTCCTGCGCCTGATCGGCGAGCGCCTTCGCCTTCGCCTTGAGCGCGCCGGTCTCGCGCTCCTCCTCGATCTTCTGCTGCGCCTGCTCCTTCAGCGCCTTCGCCTTGTCCATGAATCCCATGTTGCGCGTTCCTTGAGTGGGTCCGGGTCCGTTCGGGACGCAGCGTACTCTCGTCGCGTGTCGTCGTCGACCGACTCCGTCACCCGCGTCCCGGAGCGCCTCTCGGTGGAGGTCATGGCGACCCGCTGGCGGGCCGACGACGGAGGCTTCGCCGTCCTCGTCACCCTCACCGACGCGGGTGAGGAGGTCACCGTGACCGGTCCGCTCGGCCACGTCAACGAGGGCGACCAGGTCGAGATCTCCGGAGAATGGCGCGAGCACCCCAAGCACGGCCGGCAGTTCCACGCCATGCAGGTCCTTCTGCAGGAGCCGGTGAGCGGACGGGCGATCCGCAGCTACCTCGCCGCGATCAAGCACGTCGGCCCGGCCGGGGCGCGTTGGCTCCACGAGCGCCACGGCGACGAGGTGCTGCGGGTCATCGACGAGAACCCCCGTGCGCGGCTCGCCGAGGTGCCCGGGATCGGGAAGCGACGCCTCGAGGCCGCGGTCGCCTCGTGGGACGACCAGGGCCGGATCCGGGCGATCCGGCTGTTCCTCGAGACCCACGGGGTCCCCGCCTCCGCCGCGTCGCGCATCCAGCGCGCCTGGGGTGACGGGTCCCTCGACACGCTCCGGGCCGATCCGTATGCGCTCACGGAGATCGAGGGCATCGGCTTTCGGACCGCCGACGAGCTCGCGCGCGCCCTCGGGACGCCGCCCGGGGATCCGGGCCGCCTCGACGCGGGCGTCGTCCACGCGCTCTCGCTCGCCGAGCTCGACGGACATTGCTTCCTCCCGCGTGCGGCGCTCCTCGACCGGGCGCGGGACCTGCTCGACCACGACGTGAGCGATCGCCTCGACGTCATCGCCGCCCGCGGGACGATCGAGATCGACGGAGAGGACCGCGTCGCCGACGCCCGGCTCGCCGCGATCGAGCGCCGTCTCGCCCGTCACGCCCACGAGCTCGCGGTGTCCGAGCCGACGCTGCGCCTGCGCGGCGCCGCTCCGCTGCGGCCCGACTCGGGCCCGCTCGTCCCGACGGTCGAGCAGTGGGCGGCGGTCGAGCACGTCCTCGAGCACCGGCTCTCGATCCTCACCGGCGGGCCCGGCACCGGGAAGAGCTCGGCGATGCGCGCCCTCGTCGACGCGCTGCGGGAGGGCCGCGCCACGGTCCGGCTGTGCGCGCCCACCGGGAAGGCCGCACGCCGCCTC
>JBFIDS010000740.1:0-1525 GCA_041603715.1 Paraconexibacter sp.
AACAGGCCTCGGCCCTCGCGGGCGAGCTCGACGCCTCCGCGGCCTGGCGTCGAGCGACGACCCGCATCTTCGGCTCCAAGCCGGGGACCTACGGCGCGGGGCTCATCCAGCTCCTGGAGACGCGCGACTGGCGCGACGACGCCGACCTCGCCGCCGTCTACGAGGCATGGGGCGGCTTCGGCTACGGCCGCGGGCTCGACGGCGTGCCGGCGGGCGAGGCGATGCGCGACTGCTTCAGCCGCATCGACGTCGCGGTGAAGAACGTCGACTCGCGAGAGCACGACCACCTCGACTCCGACGACTACTACCAGTACCACGGAGGGATGGTGGCGACCGTCCGCGCACTGAGCGGACGGGAACCCGCGGCCTACCTCGGCGACAGCTCCGACCCGCGGACCGTCCGCACGCGCACGCTCGCGGAGGAGACGCGACGCGTGTTCCGGGCCCGCGTGGCGAACCCGCGGTGGATCGGGTCGATGACGCGCCACGGGTTCAAGGGGGCGGCCGAGCTCGCGGCGACCGTCGACTACCTGTTCGGCTACGACGCGACGACCGGGGTCGCCTCGGACTGGATGTACGAGCAGGTCGCCGCGCGGTACGTCCTCGACGCCGATGTCGCGGCGTTCATGGAGCGCGCCAACCCGTGGGCGGCCCGCGGGATCGCCGAACGGCTACTCGAGGCCGCCGACCGCGGCTTGTGGGCGCAGCCCGACGACGGGATGCTCGACGCCGTCCGTGCGCGGTACCTCACGCTCGAGGGCGATCTCGAGGAGGCGTCGGCGTGATGGCCCCGCGCGATCTCTACGCCGGCGATACGCCCGGTGCGCGCCCGCCCGGCCGGGACGAGAGTTGCGATCCCGGGCCCCCCGCGTTCCCCCTCGCGGCCGTCGTCGGTCAGGAGGCGCTCGTCGAGGCTCTCGTCGTCGGTGCGGTCGACCCCGGGCTCGGCGGCGTCCTCGTGCGCGGGGACCGGGGCAACGCGAAGTCGACCGCGGTCCGGAGCCTCGCCGCGCTCCTCCCCACCGGCCCGCTCGTCGAGGTGCCGATCGGCACGTCCCTGGACCGGTTGGTCGGCGCGCTCGACGTCGGCCGCGCTCTCGACGGCGATGCCGCGTACGAGGACGGGCTCCTCGTCCGGGCGGACGGTGGGCTGCTCTACGTCGATGAGGTCAACCTGCTGCCCGACCATCTCGTGGACGCCCTACTCGACGCAGCCGCGAGCGGGGTATGCCGCGTGGAGCGCGACGGCGTCTCGGTCGTCCGCGATGCGCGCTTCCTCCTGGTCGGGACGATGAACGCCGAGGAGGGGGAGCTCCGTCCGCAGCTGCTGGACCGGTTCGGTCTCGGCGTCGAGGTGACGACGCCGACCGAACCGGCGACCCGGGCGGAGATCGTCCGCCGACGCCTCGCCTTCGAGGCCGATCCCGCCGCCTTCGCCGTACGCTGGACCGACGAGGAGAAGGCGCTGCGAGAGCGGATCACCGCCGCCCGTTCCGCGCTGCCCACCGTGCGGCTCGGTGAACGT
>JBFIDS010000741.1:0-1522 GCA_041603715.1 Paraconexibacter sp.
CAGGAATGACGTTCGCGCGGGAACGCCCGGGCACCGCGGGCGCCCGGAGGCGCCGCAGCCGGCGCTCAGGTGGAGGTGAGGGCTCGTGTCGCCGTAGGGAGGAGCGTCTCGATCGCGTCCGTGCGGCCCGCGGCGTGAAGAGCGAGCGCGAGCGCCCCGGTGACGGGCGGTGCGTCGACCCGGCCCACGGGCGACGACGGCAGCCGCGCGGACACCGCCGCGTCGAACGCCCCACGCAGCGACCCTCCTGCCTTCCACGTGCTGCCCGTGAGCCCGACACGGAGCCCGGCGTCGGCCGGGAGCCTCAGCGCGTCGGCGACGGCGACGACGTGCGCGGCGAGGAGCGAACCGGCGTCGGCGAGGACGCGGCGCGCGACGTCGTCCCCCTCGGCGGCGGCCCGCACCACGAGCACGGTGAGCGCCGCGACGTCCGCCTTCGGCGCCTGCCGGGCGTAGAGCGCGATCGCCGCCGCCCCCGGGTCGGCCACGCCGAGCTCGTCGGACACCAGGCGGGACAGCGCGGTCGGCTCGCCGCGTCCGTCGAGGTCGAGCAGGGCGACGTGGACGGCTTCCCGGCCGATCCACCATCCTGAGCCCTCGTCGCCGAACACGTGCCCCCACCCGCCCACGCGGACGGCGCGGTGAGCGTCGTCGACCCCGAGGCAGTTCGATCCCGTGCCGGCGATGATCGCGATCGCGGGGTCGCCGTGGGCGACGGTCGCCCACGCGGCGACGACGTCGTTGACGAACAGCGACGACGGGACCTCCGCGACGACGCGCTCACCGAGCGTGACGGCGTCCGTTCCCGCGCCGGCGACCACGGTCCGACGTACATCGCGGCGACCACCGCAGGCCTCCCGGACGCTCTCGGCGATCGCGGCGACGGCGGCGGCGAGCCCGACCGCGTCGGGGTTCGCGGGCCCCGCTCGGCCGACGAGCACCTCCCCCGTCGCGAGGTCGAGCCCGGCGGCGAGCGTCTTGGTCCCGCCGGCGTCCACGGCGATCACGACGCCGTCCCGGGGACCGTCGCTGTCGCGACGTGCGGTCTCCTCGGGCAGGTGGATGGGCACGCCGCGGGTCACGTCCATCGTGCCGACCCTAGCGACCGGTGCGATCCTCTCCGGATGGCGTCCTCCCGCCGCATGCCCGTCGTCGGCGCGCCCGCTCGGATCTTCCACCTCGCCCACGTCGAGCCGGTGACGATCGTGGCCGTGGACGGCACCCGGGTCACCGTGACCGACCAGCACGGGGACGACTCGGCGTGGGTGCTGCACCGGCTGACCGGTCACTTCCATCGCGACGGTGACTCGGTGACCGGTCCGCGGCTCCTCCTCGGTGAGGGTCCGCCCGCCAAGGACCGATCAGCGTGAAGCGCGGTCGCCGCGCCCGGCCGCCGCGCGCGCGGCGAGCGTCATTCCTGGGTCGCCATGACCGACCGGAACTGACGTTCACCTTGCGGGGGGGGCGTCAGGCCGCCGCCGTGCGCTCGATCGCCGCACGCAGCGCCGCCGCCGTCGCCGCG
>JBFIDS010000742.1:0-1516 GCA_041603715.1 Paraconexibacter sp.
CCGCGAGCTCCTCGGCGCCGGCGCCGATCACCGGCTCGTCGAACATCGCGCGGATCGTCCCCGCGTTGCGACGGAGGACCTGGAAGAGCCGGGGGTCCTCGGCGAGGAACGCGTAGTAGGCGCGGAAGCCCGAGGAGATGAACTCCTCCCGCGTGCGCGCGCCCGCGCGCGCGTCGCGGACGCGCGTCCGGATCTCCCCCGCGACATCGCCGAGGAGCGCCCGCAGGACGGCCTCCTTGTCGGGGAAGTAGTTGTAGAAGGTGCCGCTCGCGAGATCCGTGCGCCGGACGATGTCGCGCACGCTCGCCGCCCCGTACCCGAGCTCGGCGAAGACCTCCGTCGCCGCGTCGAGGATCGCGGTGCGGTTGGCGAGCTTCGTGAGCTCCCGCTTCCCGCCGACGGTCACGACCTCGTCATCCGACTCCGGCGAGCGGGCGGTCGGGATCGGCCGGCGGGCGGGGCTTGGGCCCGCCGTGGGTCGGCGGCTTGAGGATCGAGACGACGATCGCGACGACGAGCGTGAGGATGATGACGCCGAGGGACAGGCCGATCGGGATGTGCCAGAGATCCTCGATGAGCATCTTGACCCCGATGAACACGAGCAGGAACGCGAGGCCGTATCGGAGGAGGTGGAACTGCTCCTGGGCGCCGTCGAGGAGGCGGAAGAGCGCCCGCAGCCCGAGGAGCGCGAACGCGTTGGCGGCGAAGATGACGAACGTGTCGGTCGTGATGCCGAAGATCGCCGGGATCGAGTCGACCGCGAAGATGACGTCGGCCGTGGCGACGGCGCCGACGACGACCATGAGCGGGGTCGCGTACCGCTTGCCGTCCTCGCGCACGAACAGCTTGTCCTCGCGGTAGCCGCTCGTCACGGGCATGAGGCGCGTCATCAGCTTCGTGCCGGGGATCTTCTCCGGGTCGACGTCGTCGCTCTCCTCCGTCAGCGCCATGCGCACGCCCGTGAACAGGAGGATCGCGCCGAAGATGTAGAGGACCCAGTCGAAGCTCTCGACGAGCGCCGCGCCGGCGAGGATGAAGATGAGCCGCAGGACGAGCGCGCCGACGATCGCCCAGATGAGGACGGTCGTCCGGACGGCGGTCGGGACCGCCATCGCGCCGAAGATGAGTGCGAAGACGAAGACGTTGTCGAGCGAGAGGGAGCGCTCGAGGACGTAGCCGGTGAGGAACTCCGTCCCCGCGGTCGACTCGCCCGAGGCGTAGAGGCCGAGGCCGAAGAGGAGCGCGACCCCGACCCAGATCGCGCTGAAGATCACCGATCGGCGCATCGTGGCCACCTGGCCGCGCTTCTCGAACAACCACATGTCGACGGCCAGGCTGATGATCACGAAGACGATCAGCCCGGCCCAGAGTGCGAACCCGGCGTCCATCCGTCACAGGGTACGGACCGGCGGAGGCGGGGGCGGCGCGGCGATCAGCGGCGCAGGTATTCCCGATACGGCACTGGCGCGGGACCGCTCGGCTCGTCCTCGGCCCGGCGCGACGGGGCGCTCCGCCC
>JBFIDS010000743.1:0-1512 GCA_041603715.1 Paraconexibacter sp.
CAGCGCGCGCACGTAGGCGAGGCGGTCGAAGAGGATGCCGTAGCGGGGATCGAAGTTCCGATGGCGCACCTTCCGGTCCCGGATGATCGACTCGCGCATGACTTCCGCCGAGGGGAGCTGCAGCCGGCCGGCGAGCACGTCGCCCACCCACGCGCCCTGAGCCTCGAACATCGGGATGAGCGCGCCGTGGCCCGCCACCAGGCCGACGAAGAACAGTCCGGGAGCCTCGGGCGACGCGATCCCGCGGTAGAGCGGGGCCTCGTCCAGGCGCGGCGTCTCCATCTCATCGGGAAGGAAGTCGAACGCCGTGCGATACCCCGTCGCGAACACGATGGCGTCGGCCGACACCCGCTCGCCGCCCTGCACGACCACCGCGTCTTCGGTGAGCGACTCGACGGGTCCCGTTACCCGGATCTCGCCGCGGCGCACGGCGCCGACGATGTCGTCGCACACGCTGAACGGCTTGTCGCCGAGGCGCGCCGGCGGGGCGGGCAGCCCGGCGGCGACCTGGTCGCCGGTCGCGAGGCGCACGAGCGCGCCCATCGTGCGGCGGCGCATCGACCACGGGACACGGCTGCCGCCAGCGGTGTCGAACCAGTCGATCGGCACCGGCCCGAGCCGGCGCGCCGTGATGTCGCAGCCCGAGCGGGCGGCGATCGTGACGCTCCGCGCGACACGACGCAGGTCGCACGCGATGTCGGTCGCCGAGCACCCGAGGCCGACGACCACGACGTCACGGTCGGCGAACGGCTCCGGGGTGCGGTAGTCGTGCGAGTGCAGCGACAGGCCGTCGAAGGTGCCGGGGAGTTCGGGCACGAGCGGCACCGAGTTGTAGCCCGTGGCGACGAGCAGGGCGGAGTACCGGCCCGTCCCGCCGTCGGACGTCGTCACCTCCCAGTCGCCGCCGGGCAGCGGCTGCGCGGTGGTCACAGTCGTCGAGAAGCGGATGTGGCGGCGCAGATCGAAGCGGTCGGTGAACGCCTCGAGGTAGGCGAGCATCTCCGCGTGCCCGGGGAAGAGCGCACCGCGTCGCGGCAGCGGGAAGCACCGGAAGCTCGTCCGGCGCCGCGACGTATTCGCCTGAAGCGAAGCGTAGGCCGAGGATCGCCCGCTGTCGTTCTCGTAGCGCCAGTTGCCGCCGACGCCCGACCCGGCCTCGACGACCTCGAACGGGACGTCCCGAGCCGCGAGGGCCTGCGCGGCCGCGAGCCCGGCGCTCCCCGCTCCGATCACGCAGACGGACTCCATCCCGCGAGGGTAGGCCGGTCAGGGAGGCGCCGCAAGAGGGCGGCCGGAGGGACTAAGCGGGAAGTCGCTCCCGCGTCTCGCTCGTGCGCTCGGCCTCGCGGTCCAGTGTCCGGGCCGGCGGTCGCTCCGATCGCGTCGTCGCGGCGGCGCGGAAGGCGTCCCGCCGCCGCTCGCGCAGGATGTCGAAGTCGATGCGCAGCTCCTCGACGACCTCGCTCACGAGGCCGCGCCGGTCCGCCCCCGGACGCGCGGCGGCGCGGAGGA
>JBFIDS010000744.1:0-1512 GCA_041603715.1 Paraconexibacter sp.
CCCCCGAGCTGGGCGGCCCGCGACGGCGCCCGCTGCCGCGCTGGGCCGAGATCGAGGCCGACCAGCGCCCCGAGGACTACGAGCGCGGACCCGGGGCTTCGTTCGCCGCCGTGCAGGTCGCGCTCGGCTCCACGCTGCCCTCCCCCGTCAGCTCGATGATCGACCGCGCCGCGGCCGTGGCCCGCGCCGCCGGGATGGCCGCCGCTCCCGCCGTCGACGCCGCCCTGCCCGCGCCCGTGCTCGCGCCGTTCAGCGCGGGGCTGCTCGGATCGCAGTTCCGCCGGGCGGGCCTGCCGGCGATGGCGACCGCGATCGCGCGCCTCGGCGTCGAGGCCGACGCCGTCGTGTTCGGCCACCTGCACCGGGCCGGTCCGCTGCCCGGCGACCCGCGCAATGAGTGGCGTCCGCTCAAGGGCGGCCCGCGCTTCCTCAACACCGGGTGCTGGGTCTACGAGCCGCTCCTCCTCGCCGGGGCCCGGCCCGGGCACCCCTACTGGCCGGGAGCCGCGGTCCGCGTCGACGCCGCCGGCCGCGCGCGCACCATCACGCTCCTCGACGACGTGGACCCCGCCGAGCTGCGCTGACCGGGCAGTGGAGGCCTAGGACGTCCCGACCGGCGACGTGAAGAACGACGTGATGCTGTCCTCGAGGCCCGGATCGAGCACGAGGAGCACCTCGTCGCCGGTCTCGATGACGGTGTCGGCCTTCGGCACGAACCCGGCGCCCGCCCGCAGGATGCTGATGATGAGCACGCCCTCGGGCAGGCTCACGTCCTTCACCGCGAGACCCGCCGCCGGCGCGCCCGGGCAGACCTCGATCTCGATGATCTCCAGCCGCTCCTGGTGCAGGTCGAGAAGGTGGACGAGGCCGTAGCTCGGGACCTCGTGCTCGATGAGACGCAGGATGAGGTCGGTCGCGCTCACGACCGGGCTCACGCCGAGCAGCTCGAACCACTGCCGGTTGCGCGGGTTGTTCACCCGGGCGATCACGCGGTCGCAGAGGTACTTCTCCTTGGCGACCTGGCAGATGAGCATGTTGTCCTCGTCGTCGCCGGTGACGGCGATGACGAGCTCCGCCCGCTGGATCCCCGCGCGCTCGAGGACCCACAGCTCGGTCGCGTCGCCGTACTGAACGGCGTGCTCGAGCTCCTGCTCGATCGTGAGATAGCGATCGCGGCGCTCCTCGAGGAGCGTCACCTCGTGCCCCTTGCCGATCAGCTCGCGCGCGAGGTTCCAGCCGACCTTGCCGGCCCCGCAGATGATGACGTACACCTAGCCGACCTCCTCGAGCGCCCGCTCGAACATCTCGATCGCGACCTTCGTCGGCGAGATCGTGCGCAGGCCCTGCTCCTGGTACCAGGTCGCACGGGCCGGGTCCATGATGCGGGCGATCACGTGCTCGATCCCGAACTTCTGCTGGGCGATCTGCGAGATCACGAGGTTCGTGTTGTCGCCGTTCGTCGAGGCGATGAAGAGGTCCGCGTCCTCGATCCCGGCTTCGAGCAGCGCCTCG
>JBFIDS010000745.1:0-1509 GCA_041603715.1 Paraconexibacter sp.
CCTCCGGGCGCAGGATGTCCCCGATCTGCTTGCGCGTGGACTCCATCGCACGGACGACGAGCGGGTTCGTGTTGTGGCCCTGCAGCTCGGTGTCGACGTAGCCGGGCTCGATGAGCGTGACCCGCACGTCGTGACGCAGCGCCTCCTGGCGCAGCGCCTCGCTGAACGCGCAGACCCCGAACTTCGTGAGGTTGTAGACGGCGGCCCCCGCCCGGGCGTGGCGGCCGGCGACCGAGCTGACGTTGACGACGTGTCCCCCGCCCTGCTCGCGCATCACCGGCAGCGCGGCGTGGGTGCAGTAGAGGAGCCCGAGGATGTTCACGTCGACCATCCGCCGCCACTCCTCCGTGTCGGCGCCCTCCACGGGCCCGAGGAGCATCACGCCCGCGTTGTTGATGAGCGCGTCGAGCCGGCCGAGATGCTCGTAGGCGTGCTCGATGAACGCGCGTGCCTGCCGCTCGTCGGCGACGTCCGTCGGCAGCGCGATCGCCCGGCCGCCGTCCTCCTCGATCCGCCGTGCGAGTGCCTCGATGCGCTCGCCGCGCCGGGCCGCGAGGGCCACCGCGGCACCCGCGCTCGCGCACGCCAGGGCGGTCGCCTCCCCGATGCCCGAGGACGCCCCGGTGATCGCGATGGCCTGTCCGGTGAGGTCGGTGCTCATGGCCACGACCCTATCCCGCGACGCGGGAGCGGACGGGTGCAAGAGGCGTTGCATTCCGTCCGTGGGTGGAGGGTTCTCCCATACGATGCCGACGCCGCGAGGGCGTCACCGTCCTCGCCGCGCCCTTTCTATGGAACAGCCTTCGACACGCCGCGGCAACTACGACTCCGGTGAGGACTTCGTCCTCGAGTACGGGGAGTTGCGCTTCACCTTCAACGAGCGGGACTTCTCGGAGCGCTGTGAGCAGGCGGCCGCGAAGCTCGGGTTCGTCTCCGGACGGCTCGACGACTACGAGCTCGAGGACCTCGTCAACCTCTCGGTCAACGGCGAGATCCAGGATCCGGCCTCCTCGCTCGGTGAGCACGTCAACGACTGCTGGCCCGAGCTCGTCGGCCCCTCCGACCGCTCGCTCGTGCACTGGCTGCGCCGCCTCGTCTTCCGCAGCGCCTGGCTCGACCAGCGCGTGAAGGAGGGCGAGCTCGACGTCCGCTTCGACGCCGAGGCCAACTCGTTCGTCTACGTGCAGCCCGAGCGCGACGGCGAGCCCGTCGATCTCGCCCCCGAGCCCTCGTGGGCGCGGGTCGCGTACCTGTCGCAGTAGCACCCGGCTAGGGGTCGCCACCACGAAGGGCGTCCAGCGGACCGCGCATCCCGCGGTCCCGTGGATGCCCTCCGCCCCGCCGCGAGGGCGGGGCGGATCCGGTCGCCTACGCGCCGAGCGCCGACGCGCGCGCCGCGGCGATCGCCTCGGCTCCGGCGTCACCCACGAGCAGCTCCGGCTTCAGCGTGCCGCTCGGCGCGCGGTCGAGCGCCGGGAAACGACCCGTGCTCGTGAGGGCCTGGTCGAG